>JBCCYR010000278.1:0-4420 GCA_039189355.1 Pseudomonadota bacterium | reverse complement strand
CTTCCTCCCCTTATTGGTTTTCTGATTGCAGGGTTTGCCATTAATGCTGCAGGTCCCGCGCTTGGAATGCCCGTCACGACCGGACCGATCCTGGAATACCTCGCCAATTTGGGTGTGCTGCTGTTGCTTTTTTCAGTTGGCTTGAAGCTTAAGCTCAAGCAAATTGTAGAGCCCCACGTTGTTGGAAGCTCCGTTCTCCATTTCGCGATTTCCATTGTGATCTTCACGCCAGTTACGTGGTTTTTGTTCACAAACAGTTGGATGACTGCCCTTTTGGTAGGGATTGCGTTGGCTTTCTCCTCTACGGTACTGGCTGCAAAAATTCTCGAATCCAAACGTGAAATGGGTAATTTTCATGGCCGCACGGCAATTGGAATTCTCATTGTTCAAGACATCATAGCGCTGGTTGTACTTGCCATATTCTCTGACAAAACGCCTGGCCCCTGGGCTTTGCTTATCTTCGCCACGCCACTCCTTCGACCTCTGCTTCACAAGATACTGGACTATGCCGGGCACGACGAAATCCTTGTGCTCACGGGAATGGCACTTAGCCTTGTTATTGGAGGCGTGGGTTTTGAACTCATAGGATTGAAAGGGGAGATCGGCGCTCTCGTAATGGGGGTTTTGCTTTCAAGTCACCCGCGGGCAAGTGAATTGTCAGAATCGCTTTGGTCACTCAAGGAAGTATTCCTGGTAGGGTTTTTCCTGAGCATCGGTATGTCCGGTCTGCCGGATTGGGATGCGTTGGTTTTTGCCATAGTTTTGGGAGTTCTGCTTCCATTGAAGGGAATAATATTTTTCTTCTTGCTGGTTGCGTTCCGGCTACGAGCGAGGACCTCATTCCTCGCGGCCTTATCCTTATCAGCATATAGTGAGTTTGGCTTAATTGTAGCAGCTGGGCTTCCTGCCGCCAATGAGTTCCTGGTTCCGTTGGCCATCGCTCTGTCGGTCTCATTTCTGATTGCAGCGCCGCTTAACAGAATTGCGCATCCTCTTTTCGAGCGTTATGAGAGCCGGCTAAGCAAGTACGAACGAAAAACACGGCACCCGGATGAGCAGCCCCAGGATATCGGTGACGCAGACGTTCTGATCTTCGGCATGGGACGAACCGGCTCTGCGGCTTATGATGCGCTCATAGATAGTGGACACAAGCCGATTGGACTGGATGCTGATACATATACCGCCAAGGCTCACATCGATGCCGGGCGCACGGTAATCTTTGCGGACGCTGAAGACAGCAACTTTTGGAACAATGTCTCACTATCCAGAATCAAGGCTGCCATTCTTGCAATGGATAATGTTGAGGCAAAATTAATCGCTACCAAAATGCTTCGCTCGAAGGGATTTTCCGGCTCTATCGTGAGTCACGCCTTGTATGAAGAACATGCAGAACAAATTAAGCAAGCTGGCGCCGACCAAACCCATCTTACCATGAGGGAAGCAGGACGCAGCCTCGCCAATCATACAATCGAGTCTATTTCATAGAATAAATTTACGATCATTCTAAAGGACCGATGTGTCATTTGCACTGTGTCAATTTCCTCAAGCGTTTCCTATTGAAACAACAGCCAATGGCCAAAAATAAAAATGCTTATGTTTTAGAAACAGTATCTAGTTGCAGAATTTAAGGTTATCCTTGGTTTTTTCGCGACATGACACAAACATCCGCTGTGGAACGAAAGCAAAACCTATCCCCGCCTCTCCTGCCTTCCCATACTTCCCTTCACCCGTAAAGGTATATGACCATCGAACGGGCACCACCGTTGGTTGCTCAAGCAGGCAGCGGCAGATGCGCAGTTCTCCTCGTCTATCATAGTCAGGCTTGACCTGACTATCCAAGCGCGGTCCGAACGAAAAACTCGCCACAAATACCATCGGCCAGTTTTGGGCAGGTTTGTGCGTGGATCCTCGGGTCAAGCCCGAGGATGACGAGACTGAGAGGTCCAAGGATGACGAAACTGAGAGGTTCGGGGATGATGCAACCAGGCAGAATGCAAGAGACTTCCTTCCCTCCGTGGCAAGACAAGCCTTGCGCGTAAGCGCGGCGCAGTCTGTGAACGGACGTGGAGCCGGAGGCGACACGGAAAACAAACAAAAACGTGCGTTATTGTTCACTCGATCTCTCCGGACCATTGGCATTCCCTCCGTGGCAGGGCAAGGATTTACGACCCAGCAAATCCGCCAGCCCGTGAACGGGCGCGAGGACGGAGGTCCGAGCGAAAACAAACAAAGTGAACGGACGGCAAGGCGGATGCCTTGGCGGAAAACAATTAAAAAAACAAAGGATCGCGTGGACAATCACGCATATGTGCATGTCACAGAGTATTGAATTTCATGGATTCCAGGCTTTCAATCTCCGCTCTGCGTTTAACCAAAATTTATTTAAATATTTGAACTATAATGATTTTCCAAAAAATTTGAGTAAACCATAACTGTATTGATGCTACTGATTTTTGATCGTCATCCCATGTATCGCCTCACCGCATAATTGCTTCAGAAACACGGATTACACATGATCTCAAGTTTCGCTCAAAGGGTTTCACCAAGCAGGGAGAATAATGGCATCCACATTCCCGAGTTCATAACTGGGGGTTGTAACCGAAAAAGTCCCAACCATGAGAAAGGTTTTTAGTTATGAAGAATATCGTATCACTTGCCATCATTATTACTACCGGCATTTTAATCGCCAGCCCAGCACTGGCAGCAAACCATAACAACCCCGTGAAAACACTTTTTGACAGCAGCCTTAACCTGACAAAAAGCGTATCAAGTAATCAGCTGGAAACAAAATCTGCCTTTCGGGTAAAATCCTATAACCGCTTCAGCAGTCCGGCTTCAAAACGAAGCGGTCGTTACCACGGCGGCTTTAAAGGACAGCGGTAATTACCCGTGTTCAAGCACATGCCAGACACAAGTGGCTGGCAGTTTCCAAGGATTGGTCTAGCTAATCCGTCATTTATAGCTGTCGATGACTTGTAAAAACGTCACCGACAGCTATCGCCCCAGCTTTTTTTGTCTGGTCAGCCCTTACATCCACAGCCTTTGTGTCCGCAGCCAGCAGCCCCTGTAGGGTGTCCGTTGGCACATTCCTCACTGCAGAAATTGCGGTCATCTTTCTCTACAGCGTCCTTGATTTCAACAATGCACACACAATCTGTGCATGCACATTTTTGTTGGGTGACTTCGGGCATGCCGTTCTCCTTTTACGTCTCTTCCAAGCCGTCATGCTCATGCAAGACGTGATTGATCATTATTTTCAAGACGTCATCCACACAGCTGTCTGCCATTGAGTAGAACACCTGTTTTCCACGCCTCTCTGCTCTCAAGATGCGTGCTGCACGCAGCAACCGCAGATGATGGCTCGTCAAAGACGCTGAAAGCCCCAGTTTTTCCGCTATATCACCGGCCGCAATCTGTTGGTCCATACAGGCAATGACAATCGACAATCGTGTCGTGTCCGCCAGCAGTCCAAAAGTTTCAGCGAGTTGGGCTTTCTGATCTAACCCGAGTTCATCACTCTTCATTACAAACAATTAAACGATTATTCAATTGTTGTCAATATTCATAGATCGATGCGCAAAACTCTTGTATGAAAACTTATCCCTGCATTGTCTTCCTTCGCCAAGGCATCGCCCGTTCGCGGGCTGGCTGATTTGCTCTCTCTATTCCAGCTGCGGGCAAAGCCCTTGCGCGGCTCTTGTTAGCAAATCCTTGCCCTGCCACGGAGGGGATCGAGTAAACAATCAGGCCCGTTCCCTCCCTCGTCATAGTCGGGCTTGACCCGACTATCCACGCACAAACATAATCAGGAGATGGCAGGGTATGTATACATCGTCACCAATCACAAGCACGGAACACTGTATATCGGAGTTACTTCAAACCTCGAACAACGCATGTATGAACATCGTGAAGGTCTTACACCCGGTTTTGCATGGAAATACGGATGTACGCGGCTTGTCTGGTACGATGTTTTCGACACCGTTCAGGCGGCCATCCAGCGCGAAAAGACAATGAAACGCTGGTTGCGGCAATGGAAAATTGAATTAATTGAAAAACATAACCCGGGCTGGATGGATTTGTACGATACGCTGAATGCATGAGGGCTTGTGCTTGGATAGTCGGGTCAAGCCCGACTATGACGCGTTCGAGGAGGTCCGACGATGACGAATATGAGAGGGCCGGGATGACGATGGAGCGCGCGCCTATTTCACTAGCGCTTTCATTTCCCTTTCGATCATCGCATCGAGTTTTGCACTGTCTGCCCGTGTGTAATTTATGACCGGGCTGATCTCTTCTCCGGGTATCTGGTGAATTTGTTTCACCGCCAACCGGTAATTCAGATAAAGCCAGAACATCGCCGCGACAAAGGCCGGCGGAACCACCAGCCACAATGTATGCAGAAAAGCTGGCAGAGACTGGT
>JBCCYR010000277.1:0-4450 GCA_039189355.1 Pseudomonadota bacterium | reverse complement strand
GTTCAGACTCGATAACCAAGGTTTGCTCCTTTGTGCTTCATTCAAGATGGGTATTCCCCAATTCACAGACAAGGTGTCGTGAAAGAGAGAATTTCGATCTTTCCTTTTGTGTCGCCGAACGCTATCAGACCAGCAGAATCAAGGAGAAAACCATGTCTGATACAACTTATGATGTCCTCGCCATCGGCAATGCAATTGTCGATATCATTGCACGCTGTGAGGATGATTTTCTGGTGTCAGAAGATATCGTGAAAGGTGCCATGAACCTCATCGACATGGAACGGGCAGAAGCGCTTTACGCTGCCATGGGACCTGCAGTGGAAACTTCCGGTGGCAGTGCGGGCAATACCGCTGCAGGCATTGCCAGTCTTGGCGGGTCTGTTGCCTATATCGGCAAAGTTGCCAATGATCACCTCGGCAAGATTTTCAAGCATGATATCCAGGCAATCGGCGTGCACTACGATACACCACCATTGGAGCAGGGAGAAACAACTGCACGCTCGATGATCTTTGTGACACCAGACGGCGAACGCTCCATGAATACCTATCTCGGCGCATGTGGCCAGCTTTCATCCAAAGACATTGACCCTGCTCTCGTCGCTGCTTCAAAGATCACTTATTTCGAAGGCTACCTCTGGGACCCAGCAGAGGCAAAAGAGGCAATTCGTGAAGCAGCAAGACTTGCCCATGACGCTGGTCGCAAAGTTGCGATGACATTGTCTGATGCATTTTGCGTGGATCGCTACCGTGACGAATTTCTTGAACTGATGCAGTCCGGCACCGTCGATATCGTCTTTGCAAACGAAACCGAACTGAAGTCACTGTACCAGACTTCGGATTTCGATTCAGGCATCAAGGCCATCCGTGAAGATTGCGAACTTGCTGCGGTTACCAGAAGCGAGCATGGGTCAGTTGTCGTCACGCGCGAACGGACCGGAGAATTCGATGCACACCCGATTGACGAGCTTGTTGATACAACCGGCGCAGGTGACCTTTACGCTACTGGTTTTCTTTTCGGTCTCACCAATGGCCGGGAGCTGGGTGACTGCGCACGTCTTGGAAGCCTGGCCGCAGCTGAAGTCATTCAGCATATCGGACCACGCCCGCAGGTTTCATTGAAAGACCTGGCCGCTCAAAACGGGCTTTAGTTCTTCTTTAGAATTCTGGCACGCAAATCATACAGTGCCTGCAATGCATCACGCGGAGTCATGTCATCAGGCACCAGTTCTTCAAGAGCCTGCATTAATTCGCTATCATCAGCCTGCGGCACTCTCTGCGGGACGGGGTCGACGGCAAACAGCGGCAAATCATCAACAAGTGTCTTGGCACTGTTTGCCCGCTCAGTACTTTCAAGCTGATCAAGAACATCGCGTGCGCGGGTAACAACCGCATCGGGAAGCCCTGCAAGTTTGGCAACCTGAATCCCGTAGGAACCATCGGCAGTTCCCGAAACCACTTCATGCAAGAATACAACATCACCCTGCCATTCCCTTACTTTCATGGTGACATTCGACAGACGAGCAAGCGGTTCGGCCAGCGATGTCAGCTCATGATAATGCGTGGCAAAAAGCGTGCGGCACTTGTTGGCTTCATGGAGATGCTCAATGGTTGCCCAGGCGATGGAAAGGCCGTCAAAGGTTGCCGTACCGCGACCGATTTCATCGAGAATGACGAAAGACCGCTCTCCGGCCTGGTTGAGAATGGCAGCGGTTTCCACCATCTCCACCATGAATGTCGAGCGGCCGCGGGCAAGATCATCAGCAGCCCCGACACGACTGAACAACCGGTCAACAATGCCGATATGTGCACAGGTTGCAGGAACATACGCGCCCATCTGCGCTAGAACGGCGATCAGCGCATTCTGCCGCAAGAATGTGGACTTGCCCCCCATGTTGGGTCCCGTGAGGAGCCATAGCTTCCCGGCTCCCTCACCACTGATATTACAATCATTGGCAACGAACGGATTTTGTTTTTCTGCCCTGAGAACCTGTTCAACAACGGGATGCCGTCCGTCAGCAATCTCAAAAGCAAGGCTTTCATCAACCTTGGGACGGCAGTAACTCCAGCTTTCCGCAAGCACTGCGAGCCCCTGGGATACATCAATAATAGCCAAAACTTCTGCAACGTGGTTTATCTGTTCTGCAACACTCAAAACCTTCGCCACCATGTCTTCATAGAGTGCAAGCTCGATTTGCAGCGCCCTTCCGGCAGCATTGGCAATCCTGCTTTCAAGGTCGGCCAGTTCAGTTGTCGTAAACCGCATTGCGTTCGCAAGGGTCTGCCTGTGAATAAACCGGGATTTGGCTTCATCATCAGAGGTCAGTGCGGCAGCATTATTGGCTGTAACTTCAATAAAATATCCGAGCACATTGTTGTGGCGTATCTTGAGGGATTTCACTCCGGTTTCATCCGCATATTGCGTCTGCATACCGGCAATTACCCGGCGGCTTTCATCCCGCAGGTCACGCAGTTCATCAAGCTCGGAATGAAAACCGCGCCGTATAAACCCCCCGTCTCTCGCCAGGAGAGGAACGTCCTCATCAAGCATCTCCTCAAGCAAGGCCTGAACCTCATCTGGCATGTGTTCGATGGTCTTTACACAAGAGGAAATTTCTTGGGGCATTTCCTCGCTTGTTTTCAAAACATCCGCAATTTGCTGCGACAGCACCAGCCCCTGCAAAATAGCCAGAAGATCGCGTGGACCGCCTCGGTTAAGGGATATCCTGGAAACCGCACGGGTAATATCCGGAACCTGTTTGATGAGTGTCCTTAGTTCACCAGCAACATCCTGCTGTGCCAACATATAGGCAATGCTGTCCTGCCGTTCGGTGATTGCCTCAACACTGCAAAGAGGGCTCATCATCCTTTCACCAAGCAAGCGTGCGCCCGGCCCGCTTAGCGTTCGATTGATTGCGCTGAAAAGACTGCCCTGCTTTTCCCCTGACAAGGTTCGAACGAGTTCCAGGTTTGTGCGCGTTGCAGCATCAATGAACATTGAGTGTTCACCGCTCTCGCGAACGGGACGCATGATTGCCGGACGTTCACCAATCTGGGTTTTTTCGACATAGGCAAGGGCAGCACCTGCGGCTGAAATCTCCGCTTTTGTGAAACTGCCAAATCCGTCCAGCGTTTTGACGCTAAAAACATCCTTTAGCCGTTCAACCGCCATCTGGCTGTCAAAGAACGTAGTCGCTTCAATGGTAATGGCCTGTTCATCAAGATGAATGCGTTCACGCACCCTGTCATCATGATAAAGACCTTCGGCCAAAACCAGTTCCCGCGGCTCAATGCGGGAGAGATCAGAACCCAATTGGGCAAGATCCGTAGAACACACGCGGAATGAACCGGTAGAAATATCTATCCACGAAAGGGCGTATTCATCACTGTTCTCACCGCGCCGGATACGCGAAAGGGCTGCAAGATAATTAGAGGCGGACGGTTCAAGCAGCTTTTCTTCAGTAATTGTCCCCGGCGTAACCAGCCGGACAACTTCACGGCGAACCACTGCTTTTGACCCGCGTTTTTTCGCTTCAGCGGGGTCTTCAGTCTGCTCGCAAACGGCAATGCGATAACCAAGCGCGATCAACCTTTGCAGATAGTCTTCAGCCGCATGCACCGGAACACCGCACATCGGAATGTCCTCACCTTGATGCTTGCCGCGTTTTGTCAAGGTAATGCCAAGTGCACGGGACGCCTCTTCCGCGTCATCAAAAAACAGCTCATAGAAATCACCCATCCGGTAAAACAGGAGTGAATCCTGATTAACCGACTTGATTTCTATGTACTGCTGCATCATTGGCGTTGCAGCCGCAGCTTTTTCATCCGTTTTCTGAAGCACGTCTTGTTGCCCATTTTAGAACATGTGGCAGGATTCATGAAAGTTGGGCCGCATGCAAGGTGCGAGCCTGATTCCTGTCAAACATCCACAAGCTGGTTTTCAGTCATGCACGGTGCTTGCTTGCATCTTCGCCGTAATAATTCACATAGCGTCGGTTGATGCGCTCAACCGGAAGAACGACAAGTATGTCAATCGTACCGAAATCAGGATCTGGAACGGCATGTGATGAAAACATCGCCCCCAGACGCAGGTAACCTTTTATAAGTGGCGGCAGTTTTCTAAGCGCCTTGCGCTCGTCCGTAATAGCTTGTTCAAACGGTTTGATCAAAAATGCGTCTGGTGAATTGGGAGACACGCTCCACTCATCCGTCACAGATGAAAACCTGGAGAGAAAGCCCAGTGCTTCGGCAATGTCAGCAACTTTGTCCGTATGAAAGGATGCGCATCCCAGCATCACATCTACCTTGTTATGCAAAGCATAAGCCCAGGTTCCTTGCCACATCAATTCCATGGTTCGTTTGCTTCGGTATTCCGCAAGGATGCACGACCGTCCAAGCTCCATGAACATGCGCTCGGGGTGCCGTCGTATCAGCGAGGCAACATCGAATTCCT
>JBCCYR010000276.1:0-4457 GCA_039189355.1 Pseudomonadota bacterium | reverse complement strand
CTTCCTCTGCAGTTTTGTTGCCGACGCAAAAGGCAACCGCATTGTTCCCGGAGCAACGCCATCCCCGTCCATCCAGTACGGAAACTGCGTTTCCGCTTGTGAAAATATAGCCGTCGAAATCAGTCGATGGATCAGCATTTCCGGTGTCAGCCACTTCAAACAGTGGCAGCAGTACCGGTTCATGTCCCTGCTCTTTCAGACTTTCTGCTGTTTTTGCCGCATCAACCTTATGTCTGGTGATCAGGACACGCAATGAAATTCAAGCCCAGTCTGCAAAGAAGTGATCACCTGCCTGTTCGCGCAACAGTTTGCCCATTTGCCGGCCGATTTCGTAAGCATCACCCATTGAACCTTCCAGTCGTTTTTCATGGGACTCACTTCCATCAGGTTTCAATATAATTCCATGCAGAAAAAGTTTTTCTCCATCCAATGTCGCATGAGCGCCAATGGGTGTACGGCAGGAACCGTCCAGCACTTCCAGAAATGCCCGTTCTGCAACGAGAGCAGTTTCCGTTTGTTTATGGTTGAGTACTTCCAGAAGCTCCAGAACCTTCCCGTTTTCAACATTGGCTTCAATGGTTATGGCCCCCTGCCCCGGAGCAGGCGGAAAATCTTCAATCGGCAACTCGCTGGTTATTGTATCCGACATGCCAAGCCGGTTTAGACCGGCACACGCAAGCAATGTGGCATCTGCAACACCTTCCTGCAGCTTCTGCAAACGCGTATCGACATTTCCCCGGTACATTATCATTTCAAGGTCAGGTCGTTTGCGCCACATCAACGCGCGTCTTCTTAGCGAAGCCGAACCCATAACCGCACCCTGATGCAATACATCAAACGTCTCTGCCTTGTGTGAAATAAAGGCATCTGCAACATTCTCCCGCTCGGGATAACAGACAAGTGCCAGACCATCGGGGAGAGAAGTCGGCATGTCTTTGGCAGAATGCACTGCAATGTCAATTTCACCAGAAAGAAGTTTCTCTTCAATTTCGAGTGTAAACAGTCCTTTCCCGCCGATTTCGGAAAGCGCAATATTACTCTTTTGGGTACGATCCCCTTGTGTCGAAATTACCTCGATATCTACACGCAGATCATTATGGGCTGCTTGCAGCAGTGATTTGACATATTCAGCTTGTACAAGCGCCAACTTGCTTCCACGCGTACCAATCCGGAGTGTTTTGTCAGTCATTTTCTTTTGTTTTCAGGTCTGATAGTCCAGATAATATCGGGTGTTACAGGCAGCAGACGTTTAATACAATGCATATTTTGGGAATAGAAAGCAGTTGCGACGAGACTGCAGCAGCGGTTGTAACGCGCAATGCTGATAAGTCGCCCGCAATTTTGTCGAACAAAATACTGAGCCAGATTGACGAACACGCAGAATTTGGCGGAGTGGTACCGGAGATTGCTGCCCGTGCCCATCTCTCGGCAATGGATCATCTGATCAAGTCGGCATTAAACGAAGCTGGCATTTCATTGGACCGTGTTGACGGAATTGCCGTCACCGCAGGCCCCGGCCTGATTGGCGGGCTTATGGTTGGTATAATGACGGCCAAGGCAATATCTGCCAGCAGGAAAATTCCGTTCCTTGGGATCAATCACCTGGAAGGCCACGCACTCACCGCACGCCTGACCCATAATATCGAATTCCCTTATCTGTTGCTGCTGGTTTCGGGCGGACACAGCCAAATACTGAAAGTTAATGGTCTTGGTGACTATGTTCGCCTTGCCACCACCATCGACGATGCAGTTGGCGAAACATTCGACAAAACGGCAAAGCTGTTAAGCCTTGGATTTCCAGGCGGCCCAAACGTTGAGAAAGCGGCAGCAAATGGTGATCCGGGGCGGTTCCGGTTCACAAAGCCGCTTCAGGGACAGGATACGTTGAACATGTCCTTTTCCGGTCTGAAGACTGCCATAAGACAGGAAGCACAAAAGCTTCAACCTTTGTCAGAACAGGACATAGCAGACCTCTGTGCATCCATGCAGAAAACCATTGCCGAACTTCTCGCTGACCGGTGCAGCAGGGCAATCAAACTGCATGGCGCAGATGCAGACAGACTTGTCGTGGCAGGCGGTGTTGCAGCCAACAGCGAAATCAGAACGCGTCTCGAAGCAGTTGCCTCTGACCGGGACTACGAATTGATTGCCCCGCCACCGGACCTTTGCACGGACAATGCTGCGATGATTGCTTGGGCAGGACTGGAACGTTTTGAGCGTGGAGAACGTTCAGACCTTGATTTGTCACCGCGTTCACGCTGGCCACTTGATGAAGAATCAGCAACCATGATCGGATCGGGACGCAAGGGAGCCAAGGTCTGATGGCGGGAAACGTGACTGTGCTTGGAAGTGGGGCTTGGGGTTCGGCCCTCGCCTGCATCGCCGCACGCGCAGGCCATTCAGTGACGATCTGGGGCAAAACGGCCGAGACCGTTGACGAGATCAATTCCGGCCATACGAATAAAAAGTATCTGGATAATCTGCGCCTTGAAGATTCTGTTCAGGCCACCAATGATATCCAAACAGCGATGGGAAACGCAGATATAATTGTACTGTCTGTTCCGGCCCAGGCCCTGTCCTCAACGCTGGAGCAAATCAAACCGCAGACGGAAAAGACAACTTTCATTGCAACATGCAAGGGCATTGACAGGCAAACGGGCCACCTGCCACACGAACTCATCACCACAGCGTTTCCTGATAATCCAGTAGCTGCACTTTCCGGGCCGAGTTTTGCTTCAGATGTCGTTTCAGGTTTGCCGACAGCAGTTACCATCGCCAGTGCAAATCCCGAACTGTCGGCAGAACTCTCAACGGCATTTTCAACCAGCACTTTCCGCTGCTACGCATCAGGCGATCTTAAAGGCGTGGAACTTGGCGGCGCGCTGAAAAACGTGCTTGCCCTTGCAGTCGGTGCAGCACGTGGCATGAGGCTGGGCGCAAGTGCGGAAGCAGCCCTGATCGCGCGAGGCTTTGCGGAAGTTTCACGGCTTGCTGTTAAACTGGGTGCAAACCCTGAAACACTGACCGGGCTTTCAGGGCTTGGTGATCTGGTTCTGACCTGCTCCAGTCCGCAATCCCGCAATTTTTCATATGGAATGGCCATGGGCAGAGGCGAAAGTCTTGAAGGCCTGAAGCTGGCCGAGGGGGCATTTACAGCAGGCATTGCACTTAAGCTGGCCGGGGAAAGCGGAATTGAGGTTCCGATCACACAGGCCATTGTGAATGTTCTGGAAAACAGGACAACTGCACATGAGGCTGTACAACAACTCTTGACCCGCCCCCTCAAGCGCGAGAATTAAGATACACAATCAAGCGGAGAAAACTGATGCAATACTGGCTGTTCAAATCTGAGCCCTTCAAATGGTCCTGGGAACAACAGAAAGCCAAGGGTGACACAGGCGAGGAATGGGACGGTATCCGCAACTACCAGGCCCGTAACAACATGCGCGCCATGAAAATCGGTGACCGTGGTTTCTTTTATCATTCCAACGAAGGACTGGATGTCGTCGGAATTGTTGAAGTATCTGCCGAAAGTGCGCCGGATTCTACAACCGATGACGAACGCTGGGATTGCGTTCACGTCCGGGCACTGGTCGATGTGCCGAACCCGGTCACACTCAAGAAAGTCAAGGCCAACCCAAAGCTTGCAGAAATGTCACTGGTGACATCCATGCGCTTGTCCGTACAGCCCGTTACAGAACCGGAATGGATGGAAGTCTGCAAAATGGGCGGACTGGACGGGAAGACATTGAAGCCATTGTGATTCACCTCGACAATCAAACCGCCCGCCATCTTATCCTGCATCTGCAGGGCCTGACACGCCCGCCACATCTTGCTTTTGGCAAAGACGGTCTGGCTGAAATGATTGACCAATTGGGTTTCGTCCAGATGGATTCAATCCGCTGGGTTGAGCGTGCCCACCACATGACACTCTTTGCACGCAATCAGACCTATCGCCCCAAGCATCTCGAAAAACTGCATGAAAAAGAGGCTGGCCTGTTTGAAAACTGGACCCATGATGCTTCCCTGATCCCCTGCAGGTTCTGGCCCTACTGGAAACACAAATTCCGCCGCAGTGAAGAGCGGTTACGCAGGAAGTTCACCGAATGGCAAGGTGAAGGATTTGAGGATCATGTGGAGGCCTTGCGCCAGCGCATTGAAGAAAACGGTATCCTGCGTGCCCGCGATCTCGAAAAGCCAAAGGGCGAAAAGCTGGAGATGTGGCAATGGCACGATGGCAAGGCTGCTCTTGAATTCATGTGGCGGACCGGCAAGCTGGCAGTGCCAAAACGCGAGGGTTTCCAGAAAACCTATGACCTTTGCTATCGCGTAATCCCTCAAGACCATCACCAGGCTGAGGTTGGCCATGAGGAATTTGTCGACTGGGCCTGCCGCTCGGCACTGGACCGCCTTGGTTTTGGGTCAGCCGGAGATATTGCCCGCTACTGGGATTTGCT
>JBCCYR010000275.1:0-4471 GCA_039189355.1 Pseudomonadota bacterium | reverse complement strand
GGAAATCATCACCTACCCCGGATCAGGTCTCGAAGCTGTTGAAGATATCAAGGGTAAACAGCTTGCATTCACCTCACCAACTTCAAACTCCGGCTTTAAGGCACCGTCGGCAATTTTGAAGGCTGATTATGACATGATCCCGGAACGTGATTTCGAGCCGGTTTACTCAGGTAAACACGACAACTCAATCCTCGGCGTCGCTAACAAGGACTATCTGGCAGCTTCTATCGCCAACTCCGTCAAAGCGCGTATGATCAGTCGAGATGTGGTAAAAGAAGCTGACCTTAAGATCCTCTATAAGTCCCAGACGTTCCCAACTACGGGGTATGGTGTTGTCTATAACTTGAAGCCGGAATTGAAGGAAAAAATCCGCAATGCTTTCTTCAATTTCGAATGGGACGGAACTTCCTTGAAGGAGGAGTTCGAGAAAAACGGCGAAGGCCAGTTTCTTGAGATCACTTACAAGGAGTATTGGGAAGTGATCCGCAAGATCGATGCGGCCAACGGTGTCAGCTACGCGTGTGAATAAGACAAACCAGGACAGGCCTTTCGGCCTATTCTGTATTTCAATGATCACACGATCGGGGGCGCATGAATGCTGCGGCTTGAAAAGCTTGTAAAGACTTACAAAACCGGCGATCAGGCGCTCAAAGCCGTTGATCTGGAGGTGCCAGAGGGACAAGTCCTGGCTTTGATTGGCCCCTCTGGTGCCGGTAAATCCACTCTGATCCGTTGTATTAACAGGTTGGTCGAACCGACATCGGGAAAAGTCTATCTCGATGGTGTTGAGCTGACGCAAATGTCTTCCGGCGCATTGCGTCGCGAACGACGGCGGATGGGCATGATCTTCCAGGAATATGCTTTGGTAGAACGGTTGACAGTTATGGAGAACGTGCTGTCAGGCCGGCTTGGTTATGTTGGCTTCTGGCGCAGTTTCACTCGGCGATATCCGCAAAGCGATGTGGATGAAGCGTTCCGGTTACTGGATAGGGTCGGCCTCGCCCATATGGCAGACAAGCGCGCGGACGAGCTTTCTGGAGGGCAAAGACAACGTGTTGGCATATGCCGCGCATTGATACAGGACCCTGCCTTGCTTCTGGTCGACGAGCCAACAGCCTCTCTGGATCCCAAAACGTCACGGCAAATCATGCGCCTTATCTGTGAGCTTTGCAAAGAACGTAAATTGGCCGCGATCATCAATATTCATGACGTAGCGCTTGCACAAATGTTCGTGCAGCGGGTCATCGGATTGCAGTCTGGTATAATAGAGTTCGACGGTCCGCCCGAAGCTCTCAAACCCGATGTGCTGACCATGATTTACGGTGAGGAAGATTGGGAAGCGACCATCGAGAGTGTCGATGAAGAAAGCGACGAAGTGGTAGAGGTTGCAGAATGAACGAAGTCACATTCGACCTGAATGCCCGCCTGGGCAAACCTTGGAAGAAGCCTCCCTTTATCAAGCGACCTTGGCTTCGATGGACACTGGCAATGGGCTTCATCGGGTACATGATCGCTGCAATCTCGAGCATCGAAGTGAACTGGGCTCGTGTTTACGAAGGGCTTGAGCGAGGGAAACAATTCGTCCTCGCATTCTCACAACCCGACTTTGTAAGTCGCTCTGGTGATATTTATGAGGGCATGTTGGAAAGTATCGTCATGACGACTGCTGCTTCAGTGGTTGGCGTGTTGATCTCGATACCGATTGCACTTGGAGCAGCGCGCAATGTTGCACCACTTCCAGTCTATCTGATCTGTCGCGGAATAATCGCAATCTCACGCGCTTTGCAGGAGATAATTGTTGCGATCCTGCTCGTCGCAATTTTCGGCTTTGGGCCGTTAGCAGGTTTCCTCACATTGAGTTTCGCGACAATCGGTTTTTTGTCCAAACTGCTTGCCGAAGACATTGAGAGCATGGACCGTGTTCAGGCCGAAGCTATCAAAGCATCAGGCGCGCGCTGGTTGCAATGGATCAACTATGGCGTTCAGCCCCAAGTCATGCCACGGCTGATCGGATTGTCCATGTATCGTGTAGACATTAACTTCCGTGAAAGCGCAATCCTTGGCCTTGTCGGTGCGGGTGGCATAGGCGCTACGCTCAATACCGCTTTCGATCGCTACGAATATGATACAGCGGCAGCAATTCTCATTCTTATCATCGCTATAGTTATGGCGCTTGAGTACCTGTCAGGCATCGTTCGAGCTCGGGTGCAGTAATGCCGGTAAGGGAAAGCAGCAGCATAAGGATTTGGAAACGCCGAACTCAACGCGAAAGCATCATCCATTGGTTGATGTGGCTCACGGGCGTCGCCATTTTTGCCTATTGCTGGCAACAGATATCACAAGCAACTACCTGGTTTTTCGTATGGGATGCGCCACGGATCGCAGATGATATCTGGACGCGTGCAACACCTCCGCGTTGGGAATATATTACTCAACTTGGCCGCCCAATCTGGGACACAATCAACATTGCCACGCTCGGAACACTTCTCGCGTTGATTATGGCTGTTCCTGTAGCATTTCTTGCAGCTCGGAACACCACACCATCTGCGATTTTCGTACGACCTTTGGCGTTGCTTGTGATCGTTTCCACGCGCTCTATCAATTCATTGATATGGGCTTTGCTGTTGATTGCGATCATCGGTCCTGGAGTGTTCGCTGGGGTTATTGCCATCGCGATCCGCTCCGTTGGTTTTTGCGCGAAACTTCTTTACGAAGCCATAGAAGAAATTGACGAGGCGCAAGTAGAGGCAATAACGGCCACGGGGGCTTCACGTTGGCAAATCATGGCATATGGGATTGTGCCGCAAATTTTACCGGCATTTGCAGGCATTTCGGTATTCCGGTGGGACATCAACATTAGGGAGTCCACCGTTCTCGGACTGGTTGGTGCTGGCGGGATTGGTCTTCAACTCTCAGCTTCGCTTAATGTGCTTGCCTGGCCACAAGTCTCGCTGATCTTGATCGTGATTTTAGCCGCAGTTGTAATTTCAGAATGGGTTTCAGCCAAAGTCCGCGGGGCGATCATCTGATCGCACTACGACCCAAAAGAAACGGCGAATGGCTGAAACTGATTTGTGAAAGGCCAAAAAAGTGGAATTGGATCGATAGAAGATCGCGTAATCAATGCTCAGTTGGCCCGTTTGCAATTTCCCAGCTAAACGGCAGCTTTGCGGGACAAAGCGACGTTCTTACGTTAATTCCTGAATGACAGATTTCTGGCCACGCACCGCTCAATCGTGATGCGTGGCTTCTTGATTTATTTGCTTCTTACAATGGCGCTGTAGTCACCACGCAATTGCAGAACCACAGTCACGTCCGCTTTGTCTCGATTACGCCAGAACCAGCCGTGATCGCCAGCAAAGGGTGTCTCGAAACTGCCTTCACCAGATGTTTTGCCCCGGCCTTTTTCATAGGTAACATCTTCACCACCTGCATGGGCATGAAGATCGAAATTGATCTTACCACCCTCGGCTTTCCACTTGTAAAGCAAGGTTGCGCCTTTTGCCATTGTGACTTTGATCTCTGCCGCTTCTCCTGGCGGAAGCGTGAATGTTATTTCATCCTTCCACTTTTCCTCAGCATGAGCTGTTGTGACAAACAAGTTCAGGAAATCATCCATCAATGATGAAGATTGATCATTTCCATGTTTTATTTCATCTTCAGCTGCTTCCTTTGCCAATTGCTGCTTGATCTCACCCATTTTGGTCAAACCAAGAATACTGCCAACCCCTGTGGGGTCTTTGCCGTATTCAGCGGGCAGATAGACAGCAAACCCTATGAACAATGCCATTATGGTAGCAACGATTGATGATCGGCGAAGCTGTGCCTTGGTCGGCAGGTCTTCGAGTTTTGGTTTAGGTGCGTTATGCATATTGTTCTCCAATCTTTATGTGCTGGCAATGAAACCTGAGACCTGCTGATAAGTCAGGAGCAAGCCAAGGATGACCATTATGATGTTTGCGTAAGTGGCGTGACGCATGAAGTTTGGACTTCGGCGCCAATAACCCATGACAATCAGGATGATGAACAAAGCAAGAAGTTGCCCTACTTCAACGCCCACATTGAATGAAAGAAGGTTTGCCAGCAAACCGTCTTCCGCAATCTGATATTCCAGGATTTTTGAGGCAAGACCTGTTCCGTGGAACAAGCCAAATATCAGGGTTGCTGCTTTCGTATTGGGCTGGAAACCAAACCATTTCTGGAAGGCTCCGAGATTATCCAGCGCTTTGTAGACAACCGAAAGGCCAATAATCGCGTCAATGATATAGGCGTTAATGCCCCAACCGTACCACACGCCCAAAAGCATTGTGACGGAGTGACCTATGGCAAAAATTGTCACGTAAATCGCCACGTCCTTCATGTGGTAAAGAAAGAACACGACACCCAGCAGGAACAGGATGTGGTCATATCCTGTAATCATGTGCTTGGCACCGAGATAGATAAACGGGATGATATGGACACCCCAGATTTC
>JBCCYR010000274.1:0-4524 GCA_039189355.1 Pseudomonadota bacterium | reverse complement strand
CACGCAGGCCGTGTTATGGCCGCGTTTTTCGTTTCACTGTCTTTGGTCTTCACCGTGGGGAAGGCCGATGAGGCAAATGCAAATCCAAAATATGCCGGCATCGTCATGGACGCCAAAACAGGCAAGACGCTTTATTCGTACAGAGCGGATTCCAAGCGGTATCCTGCGTCTCTGACCAAGATGATGACCATGTACATGATGTTTGATGCCTTGGAGACCGGCAAGCTCACCAAGCGAACCCGCATCCGCATGTCGAAATATGCGGCTTCAAAGCCACCTTCAAAGCTTGGTATCAAACCTGGCCGTTCCATTGCTGCTGAACATGCCATTCTTGCTCTGGCTACCAAATCGGCCAATGACGTTGCGGCAGCAGTTGCCGAACATCTTGGCGGATCAGAAGCCAATTTCGCAAAGATGATGACCCACAAGGCACGTCAGCTTGGCATGAAAAGCACGACCTTCAAAAATGCGTCAGGCCTGACAGCAAAAGGGCAACTTACCACTGCCCGGGACATGGCACGCCTCGGCATTGCCTTGCGCGAACATTTCCCGCAGCATTATCATTATTTCTCAAAGCGGAATTTTAAATACGGCAAGGCCAATTACCGGAACCACAACCGTTTGTTGGGTGCCGTAAAAGGGGTCGACGGCATCAAGACGGGCTACACACGCGCTTCCGGCTTTAATCTTGTGTCTTCTGTTGAATCCGGCCGCCGTTCGATCGTCGCCGTTGTCATAGGTGGCAGGACAGGCAAGAGTCGCAACGCACAGATGCAAAAACTGATCAGGCAGTATCTCAAGAAAGCCTCTCGCGGTTCCAAGAAACAGCTGATTGCATCAAGAAAACCGGTCAGAGCGTTCGCCGTGGCAGCTGCTGACATCCGTTTGCCGAAACGCGGACCGGTGCCCGTATTCCGTGAATCGGTAATTGCGAAGAAAACAATTGATACACCAAAGACTGTAACCGTGGCCACACTGGTGGCCGAGACGCCAAAGCCCAAGTTCAATCAGACATCTGTCGCCCAGCGTCTCGCTCAGGGACCTGTCGGTGAAGTACGCCCGACTGCGGAAGTTGCTTATGTCGATCCGGTTACGACTGCAAGCGCACCAACACCGGTCAAACCACAGGGTTGGGTCATCCAGATTGGCGCCACGGACAGCAGGCAGGGCGCTATCGGTTTGCTGGAGAAAGCAAAGAGCAAAGTGCCTGGTGTTTTAAAGAACAAAAGCATCTACACGGAAACCGTTGAGAAGGGGGATTCAGTTCTCCACCGCGCACGTTTTGCCGGGTTTTCCGGGAAATCTGATGCCCGAAAAGCCTGCAAGGTCCTGAAAAGAAAGAAAATTGCCTGCCTTGCACTGAGCACATAAGTTGAGTTGGACACGTCTGGTCCGTTGTTTTGCGTAGAAGGAATTCAGACATGAACAAAAATTCGCTAAGAGCTTCAATCGAGAAGCGTATCCTTGGCTTGATTGATACGCGCGGCAAGAAACGTGGAGCCGCCACTGTCGGGGTGAACAGCCTTCATCAAATTCCGGTGAGCCGTACGGATATCCTCAGCGCTAGCTCCCGGTCCAAGACCAAGGATTTGATAGGCCTCCTCCTTGGTCATGGCGCCAGAGCCCGAAGAGCTTCGCTCCCCAGAAGCGCCTCCCGTATCCGTGTTTTCACGCCAGCCGGGAATTCGGCGGTCAAGATACGCTTCCATTAAGGCGGCACTTTCCTGATCACCTGAAAGATCAATGTAGAGGCTGATCACCTCCTGATCCTGCATCCGGGACAGGATCTGCCCTTCCTGATTTCCGGTAAGCACCAATCCGTCCAGTTCTCCGGTGTCGTGATCGAGCTGCATTTCAAGCCATGCTGAGCGTACTGTTGACGTTGGCCCCGAACCCTGTGATGGAATGTTGCTGACTCTCCGGTTGCGCGCCCACCACATGACACCCATCATCAAAACCGGCAATCCGATGCTGCCGCGCCCAAGGCCAATCATGCCCAATCCTGCCAAAACCGTTGCCATTGGGCCTGACTTGCGTATGAAACTGGCGATTGCAGCCGGTGACGCATTGATGAACGCCAAAGCGAAAACAAGTATGACGGCAATCATTGCCAGGCTGGTCAGAAAATATCCCATGACTTGAAAATACGTCTTCTTATGTGGCTTTCAACTCATAAGATCATGCATCTTGCGAAAGCTATGAATGGAGGTCGATGTTTTGTTCCCTGGCTTTTCTTTTGATGCGCTTGATCGCCTTTTTCGCATATTTGTAGTTCAGCGCTTGAGCCTGCATCTGGAATTCGTATGCAAGCTCCAGTGACAGGGGGACACCCTGACCCTTCTCATGCATCAGTCCAAGTTGGTAAAAGGCCTGGTGATACTCTGAATCTGCGGCTCTTTCGAAATGAAACAGGGCCTTGCTGTAAGAAACCCCGGTTCCCCGGCCAAAGCGGTACATGAGGCCCATGGCCACATGTGCCCTTGTGTAATCCTGCTCAGCGGCCCGCCCATACCACTCAAAGGCCTTGGTATAGTCCTTCGGCATGCCGATGCCGTAGTAATGCATGTGGGCGACAGAATACTGCGCTTTGACATAGCCTTCGCCAGCAGCCTGTTTGTACCAATACATGGCCTGCTGATTATCTTTTTTGACACCATTGCCTTTTCTGTAGGCATAGCCGAGGCTGTATTGTGCTTTCAGGTTTCCATTGTTTGCTGATTTCAGGAACCACTCATTCGCTTTCTCATATGACCGGGTTCTTGGATTTCCGTAGGCATACTGCCAGCCAATCTTGTATTGGGTGAGGGGGTCCTCCAAATCCTCAGCAGAATACTTGCTTAAATCGAGTTCAGTGTTTTTCGGAGATGCCAGTTCAACGGTGCCTTGAATCAGGGGTTGAAGGTTTACCGAATGCACGACCAAAAATATCATTGCCCAGAACAGGAGGATATTGACGGACACGGATACGCATAACAGCCGTTTCAGCCATTTTGTTCTTTGTTCCAGATATTCCCTTGGAAAATCACGCAAGCTGTCTTATCCCCTCAAGTC
Organism: Pseudomonadota bacterium; assembly: GCA_039189355.1. GTDB lineage: Bacteria > Pseudomonadota > Alphaproteobacteria > Rhizobiales > Rhizobiaceae > JAALLB01. Next base: position 1,473 of record JBCCYR010000274.1, on the reverse strand, counting down.
CGCTGCAAGTATACAGCTATTGAGCGAAGGATTGCTTTAGTCGGTAGGTCGCATTGTAGGCCTGCTGTTATGAATCTGTTTATTTTTTCAACTGTTCAAGCAGTGCTTGGGCGCTTTTGCTGCCCTGACTTTCCAGGGCCTGGTGGCCACCGGTAGCAAACATGGCGACTGCTTTTAACAATTCTTCCAGTTCGCGGGCCGAATTGCTGGTCAAACGCATGTAAGCACCGGATGTAAGGCGTGCGATTTCACGAAACGCGGTTTCAGCTTGGCGGTCGTGGCCTTCCTGAAACATAAATGCTTTGACGCCATGGAGACCGAGCTTTCCAGCCAGATTGCAGAGTTGATCAACAGACTCTTCCATTGCATCGCCAATGTAAACAAGGGCTGCAACGCGGTTTTTTCTGGTTTCCTTGCTGGCGTGTGTCAGCACTTTTGCAATTTGCGTAGTGCCGCCCCGGCAGTCAATTTTAGTCATCATGTTGGCAAGGGATGCCGGATTGGTCACCCATTTTGATGCCCTGCATTCGCCAAAACCCCGGAAATAAACCAGTTGCACTGCAAGTCCCGACGTATTTCCCGCCACCTGGAACATGGATGCCTGTATCTGGCACGCGCGATCCCAGGTCGGCTGACGGCTCATGGTTGCATCAAGGGCAAAAATCAGACGGCCACCGGGACTCGTTGTCGTTTGCTTTGCAGCCTTCAAAAACTGCGCAATATCCGATGGCTTGGATTTCTCCGTTTGTAGCGATTTGCCGTCACGCTTAATCGGAACAGGTTTTTTCTCCATATAGTGGAGATTGGTTCTGTATCCCGAAATTGCAAGCGTGCCGGCATAGATAAAGGCCGTGCCGATTGACGCAGCACATGGCCTCTAAAGTGCGGTTAATTCACCTTGGAAGAGGTCCCGCTCTGCTTTGTTTTCTTTTTCCGGCACAAAACCTGCGGCAGATCCTCTTCGTCTTTCATCGCAAGCAGAGCCTCATCTGAAGTATATGAGAAAGTCGCGGCTTCCTTCGTCAAAACTTCAACCGCCTTTTCGAGTTGCAGAATTCTGGAATCCTTGAGTTCAAGTCTCTCGTCTGCATTCGCGACTTCTGCTTTCAGCTTGTATTCGAACTCTTCAGCACGAATATTTGCTTCAGAATATTTGCCGTTCAGCTTTTCATATCTTCCCTGAATGTCAGCCAGATCAAGCGCCAGCGTTTCATTGTCTTTGGTCAGACCTTCAACGTGAAGCTTTTGATTTGCAATGGATTTTTTTAGATCGGCAACTTCCGTCTCGCTGTTCGTGAGCTTGTTTTTCAGCATTTCGATCTGTTTTTGCTGCTCTGCATTTTCCAGGGTCAAAACCTTGTGGCGTTCTTCAAAATCCAGATTTGCATCGCGTAATTTTGCGATCACGCCTTCGCTTTTCTTGATGTCAGCAGCTTGTCCGTTATTGATTTCGGTCATGTTGTTGATCTGTTT
>JBCCYR010000273.1:0-4536 GCA_039189355.1 Pseudomonadota bacterium | reverse complement strand
TACTTGCCTGCTGATGCCTCTCAAACGCAGGTGGGGTGGCGACTCTAATGGGAGCGCGTATTGTACTGCTCGACAATGCCCGTATTACTGAGTGCACGGCGACCGAATTGGGTGGAGGGTCCGGATGATGCTGCATTGCCATTTTGCGGAAAGCACTCTTAAGCGCTTTTTCATCAACGCCCCGGTCGATTCCAAGCAGATCGTAGTAGTCAGCCTTTGACATGGAAATACCGGCCCCAATTCATGAGTATGCCTCCACAGCCATGTCAGACTGCAGAGGCATGATTAGCGTTAAGCCGATTTCTTGTCGTCTTCGTCGTCGATTTCCTCGAAGTCAGCGTCAACGACATCTTCGTCTTCACTGGCGGCGTCCGCTGCAGCATCCGCCTCAGCAGCTTCAGACTGTGCTGCTTCATACATGGCCTGCCCCAGTTTCATGGAAGCTGTTGCAAGCGCCTCTGTCTTTGCCTTGATTTCTTCCGGATCAGGGTCTTCGCTCTCAACCAGTTCTTTCAGACTGGAGATCGCGAGCTCAATTTCATTGCGCTCATCTTCTGAAACCTTGTCGCCATACTCTTCGAGAGATTTCTCGGCAGAATGAATGAGGGTCTCAGCCTGATTCTTGGCTTCAACTGCTTCACGGCGCTTCTGGTCCGCTTCAGCATTGGCTTCGGCATCCTTGACCATTTGTTCGATCTCTTCATCGGAAAGACCACCGGATGCCTTGATTGAAATCGCTTGTTCCTTGCCAGTACCTTTATCTTTTGCGGACACATTTACGATGCCGTTCGCATCAATATCGAAGGTAACCTCGACCTGTGGAACGCCGCGTGGTGCAGGTGGAATACCAACAAGATCAAACTGGCCGAGCAGTTTGTTGTCCTGGGCCATTTCGCGTTCACCCTGTGATACGCGGATGGTCACGGCATTCTGATTGTCTTCAGCCGTTGAGAAAGTCTGCGACTTGTTGGTCGGAATGGTTGTGTTCCGGTCAATCAGGCGGGTGAACACACCACCAAGTGTCTCAATACCAAGCGACAATGGAGTGACGTCCAGCAGCAGGACGTCCTTGACGTCACCTTGCAGAACGCCTGCCTGAATGGCAGCACCCATCGCAACCACTTCGTCCGGGTTGACACCCTTGTGTGGTTCCTTGCCGAAGAATTCCTTAACGGTCTCCTGAACTCTCGGCATGCGAGTCATACCACCGACGAGAACAACCTCGTCAATTTCACCAGCTTTCATGCCTGCATCTTTCAATGCTTCCTGCATTGGCTTGACGGTACGCTTTACGAGTTCCTCAACGAGAGATTCGAATTTCGCACGGGTCAGCTTCATGGTCAGGTGTTTCGGGCCAGACTGGTCAGCCGTGATAAACGGCAGGTTGATTTCAGTTTGGGAAGAAGACGAAAGCTCGATCTTTGCCTTCTCAGCAGCTTCCTTGAGACGCTGCAATGCCATTTTGTCGGACTTCAGATCGATTGTGTTTTCTTTCTTGAACTCGTCTGCGAGGTAATCAACCAGACGCATGTCGAAATCTTCACCGCCGAGGAATGTGTCGCCGTTGGTGGACTTCACTTCAAAAACGCCGTCACCAATTTCAAGAACGGAAACATCAAAGGTGCCACCGCCCAAGTCATAGACTGCAATGGTTTTACCGTCGTTCTTTTCAAGTCCGTATGAAAGCGCAGCAGCGGTTGGCTCGTTGATGATGCGAAGCACTTCAAGACCTGCAATCTTGCCTGCGTCCTTTGTTGCCTGACGCTGTGCGTCGTTAAAGTATGCCGGAACAGTGATAACAGCCTGGGTAACTTTTTCACCGAGATAATCTTCCGCGGTTTCCTTCATTTTCTGAAGGATCATCGCTGAAACCTGGGATGGAGAATATTTCTCGTCCTTTGCCTCAACCCATGCATCGCCGTTGTCACCCTTGACGATTGAGTAAGGAACCAGCTTCTGGTCCTTTTTCACGGTCGGATCATCAAAGCGGCGGCCAATCAGGCGCTTTACCGCAAACAGTGTATCTTTCGGGTTTGTGACAGCCTGACGTTTTGCCGGTTGACCTACAAGGCGCTCACCATCATCACCAAATGCAACCATTGAAGGGGTAGTGCGGGCACCTTCCGCATTTTCAATAACCTTGGGTTCCTTGCCATCCATAACGGCAACACAGGAGTTTGTTGTACCAAGGTCGATACCAATTACTTTAGCCATGTATTTCTCCTTAACCAGCGGATCGGGCTAACCTTTGCAGCGTTCTGCCCAAAACCCGGCAACTCTGAAACTTTTTGATTTTGACGATTTCTCCGGATTTGGCGATCATCGGAGAAAACCGCGATTGGCGGCTATATAAGAAGTGCAGTTAGCTTGTGCAAGGGATTGTGTCGACTAAAAAATCCTGCAAGCTCAAGAAAAAAAGGAGCAATTTGGACCTAATGCAGATACTTCCAAACGGGCTGAAATGGATTCCGGGCTGTCTTGACCGCTCAGCACAGGTATTATTGCTTGAAGAAATCCGTTTAATCGCTTCTGAAGCACCGCTTTATGTGCCGCGTATGCCAAAAAGCGGAAAGCCGATGTCTCTCCGGATGACAAACTGTGGAGCACTTGGCTGGGTAACAGACAAGGAAAAGGGATATCTATATCAGCCAATGCACCCGGAAACAGGAAAAACATGGCCCGCGATTCCGGAAAGCCTGCTTGATTTGTGGTCGGAACACGCAGACTATGAAAAACCACCGGAGGCCTGCCTGGTGAATTTCTATGATCCGTCCGCCAAAATGGGATTGCACCAGGACCGGGACGAGAAAAATCTGGAAGCACCTGTTCTTTCCGTTTCCCTGGGAGACACCTGTCTCTTCCGGTATGGCGGCACGAACCGCAAGGATCCAACCAAATCGTTTAAACTGGAAAGCGGGGATGTGATGTTGCTATCCGGCAAATCCCGTATGATCTTCCATGGCGTAGACCGGATTTACCCAGGCACTTCGACATTATTGAAAAATGAGGGACGGATCAATCTGACGCTAAGACGGGTGAATACCTAGAGCTTGCGCAGCGCCACCCGCTCTACAAAGTGATCCGGACCCTTGCGCAGAATGAGGTCTGCACGGGGACGGGTTGGCCGTATGTTTTCGCGCAAGTTTACCAGATTGATTCGCTCCCAAAGACCCTTTGCGACTTCAAGCGCCTCTGATTCTGAAACTTGCGAATAGCGATGGAAATAAGAACCAGGATCACGGAAAGCGGTATCCCGCAATTCCATGAACCGTTTGATGTACCAGCGCTCAATATCGGTCTCGTCCGCATCCACGTAAATTGCAAAATCAAAATAGTCCGAAACCAGCGGGATCGAATCCCCTTCACGCGGCATGTCCCGGGACTGCAATACATTAATGCCCTCGAAAATCAGGATATCCGGATGATCCACCGTAATCGGATTGTCAGGCAATACATCGTAGATAAAGTGCGAATAGGACGGGGCCTGAACCTTTGCTTCTCCCGCCTTGATGGCCGAAAGAAATCGAAGGACTTCAGCCACATCATAGCTTTCGGGGAACCCTTTTTTCTCCATCAGACCCTCTTCGGTCAAAACCGCATTGGGTTTGAGAAAACCGTCTGTTGTAATCAGATCGACTTTCGGACTTGAAGGCCAGCGGGTAAGCAACTCTTTCAGTATGCGTGACGTTGTAGACTTTCCAACAGCAACAGACCCGGCAATTCCGATAATGAACGGAGTTTTGCTGCCATCGAAATTCAGAAAATTTCGCCGCTGTTCATAAAGTTGCTGCGCTGCTTCCACATGCGAAGAAAGTAGCCGCGACATGGACAAATAAATCCGCTCGACTTCTTCAAGCGAAATGGGATCGTTCATCGAGCGCAGCCGTTTAACCTCGTCTTCACTCAACGTAAGCGGAGTATCGGCGCGGAATGCTTCCCAGTCTTCTGCCGAGAAGAACCTGTATGGCGAAACATATTTGTCCTGATCTGCTTTTGAAACGGATTGCCAGAAGCCGCCGTTCGCACTGGAAGAGGGTTTGACGTCCTGCTTCATGACGGCTTCCTGGAAGCTTTTTCTTCAAGTCCGGACTGAGCCGTGCGGGACTGCAATTCACTCATGACATCGCCCAGATCAACATCGGCAGATTTCAGTAAAACAAGTAGATGATAGAGCGTATCAGCAGCTTCATTTTTCAATTCTTCCGGGTTACCGGATGCAGCAGCTATTATTGCTTCAACAGCTTCTTCGCCAAATTTTTCGGCGCATTTCCTGGTGCCTTTTGCAAGGAGCTTCGCCGTATAGGAAACATCCGCGCTTTCATTGGCGCGCGCATGAATGATTGCATTCAGGTCTTCAAGGGTAAACTGGGTCATCGCAACTGTACTGATACGCTAAACTGAGGTCAGGCTTCTATATGTTCATTCTTACCGGAATCCCAGCCTTTTGCATATGGGCTTTGGCTTCACTTATCGTGTAGGTGCCAAAATGAAAGATGGAAGCTGCCAGAACTGCACTAGCGTGTCCTTCCAGCACGC
>JBCCYR010000272.1:0-4560 GCA_039189355.1 Pseudomonadota bacterium | reverse complement strand
GTGCATTTTGACCCGGACTCAGACGATGTCGACATTTTTGTGGACGGCACGCTAGTGGCTGATAACAGTCTTGAGCTGGATGTGTTTGATCTTGAACTATCGCAGCGGACATTGATTTTCGGCTTTGATGGGAAGATCGGCGGCGGTTTGCGCTACGCTACCATCGATCGCAATTACTTTGCGTTCGAAACTGGGGGGGCTGAATTCGTCCATTTTGACCATGAGTTCGAAGGATGGGGGCCATCCGTCAATTACGAAGTTATTGTGCCTATTCATGACAATTTGAGCCTGTATAACAATGGCAGAGCATCGGTCTTGTTTGGGGAGCATAAATCTCGATACCAAGGTGAAGATATCACTGATGATGCTGGCATGAATTACAGTAATGGTTTTCTTCCAACGATTGATGCTCAGATTGGCCTGCAATGGGATAACACCGACCCAGATACCGGAACTGGCTTGAAAGTGAACGTTGGACTGGAAGCACAGGCGTGGATCAATGGCGGTGGTTGGGACCTATACCGTGATGATGGCGGTGCGAGATTCCCTCAACACCTAGGAAGTTTTGGGCTTGTTGGGTTTTCCGCAGGCGCGCAGCTCAAGTTCTGAGTTTAAGACCACGTTGAAAAGAAGCAAAAAATGGGCTTCTTAAGGCTCTGCCTGTTCAATAGTTTGTTTTCACGAATTTAGGTTTTGAAAGTCCGCTTTGGACTCAAAGCCCTACGCATCACAAGCAAACTACGCTGCGCCCAAAGCCTGGGCCGCTTTCATCGCCCGCTTGCGCTCGTGGGTATCGAGAATGGCCTTGCGCAGCCGCAGTGATTGCGGGGTCACCTCGACCAGTTCATCATCTGCGATGTATGAAAGGCACTGCTCCAGCGTCATTTTAACGATCGGTGTCAGACGCACTGCATCATCCTTGCCGGAGGAGCGGACGTTCGTCAGTTGCTTGCCTTTCAGCACGTTGACTTCGAGATCGTTGTCGCGGGAATGTTCACCCACAACCATGCCCGGATAAACCTTGTCGCCCGGCACGACAAACATCTCGCCACGGTCTTCAAGATTCCAGATTGCGTAAGCAACAGCCTCGCCCTGACCCATCGAAATCAGCACGCCTGTATTGCGCGACGGGATGGACCCTGCCCAGGGTGCGAACTCCTTGAACACCCGGTTGAAAATCGCTGTACCGCGCGTATCAGACAGCAATTCTGGCTGATACCCGATAAGGCCGCGCGTCGGTGCGTTAAAAACCAGACGCGTGCGGTTGCCGCCGGATGGTTTCATTTCCAGAAGATCAGCGCGCCGCTCAGAGAGTTTCTGAACCACGACACCGGAAAACTCTTCATCAACATCAATGGTAACCTCTTCGATTGGTTCCAGCGTTTGACCGTTCTCGCTTTTCTTGAGCAGCACCTGTGGACGGCCAACCGTCAATTCGAACCCTTCTCGGCGCATGGTCTCGATCAGGATGGCAAGCTGAAGTTCGCCACGGCCTGCAACGTTATAGGAATCCGTGTCATCTCCGCGGGTCACCTGCAGTGCCACATTGCCTTCTGCTTCCCGCATCAGGCGGTCGCCAATCACACGGCTTTGCACCTTGTCTCCTTCGGTACCCGCGAGCGGGCCGTCATTCACCCGGAAATTCATCGAAAGCGTTGGCGGGTCAATCGGTTGGGCCTGCAGTGGTTCGGTCACTCCCGGCGCTGCCAATGTATCGGCAACAGTCGCCTTGGAAAGCCCTGCAATGGAGACAATGTCGCCGGCTTCCGCACCTTCAATCGGCGAACGCTCCAGCCCGCGGAAGGCAAGAATTTGGGTAGCCCTGCCCTGTTCCACCTGTTTGCCATCACGCGACAGCGCCACGATCGGCTGGTTCGGCTTGAGGGAACCGGACATGACCTTGCCGGTCAGCAGCCGCCCAAGATATGGATTTGACTCAATGGTGGTTGCCAGCAGGCGGAAACCGCCCTCTTCAACTGCAGGTTCTGCAACATGGTCCAGCACTTCATCCAGAAGCGGACCAACGCCATCTTTCGGACCCTCTGGTGCTTGAGCCATCCAGCCTTCCTTCGCAGAGCCGTAAAGCACCTTGAAATCGAGTTGTTCTTCATTGGCATCCAGTGCCACGAACATGTCGAACACTTCGTCCAGAACCCAGTCAGGACGGGCGTCCGGTTTGTCGATCTTGTTGATCGCGACAATCGGCTTGAGACCCAGTTTCAGGGCTTTTGAAAGCACAAACTTTGTCTGTGGCATCGGACCCTCTGCCGCATCCACCAGAATGACAGCGCCATCGACCATGTGCAGAATGCGCTCAACCTCACCACCAAAATCTGCGTGGCCGGGCGTATCCACGATGTTGATGCGCGTATCTTTCCAGACCAGGGACGTGACCTTGGCCAGGATTGTGATCCCCCGCTCTTTTTCAAGATCATTGGAATCCATCGCGCGCTCTTCAACACGCTGGTTCTCGCGGAACAGTCCGGACTGTTTCAGCAGCACGTCAATAAGTGTCGTTTTGCCATGGTCAACATGGGCGATGATTGCGATGTTACGCAGTTTCATGATCGCAGGCCTTTGTCAGATTTTGTGGGGTGCCATGCACGGAAACTTGGGAGGACAGGCAAAGCACGTTATTTTCCAGCGCTTCTACGCGGGAAACGGCGCGCGGGCAAGGGAAAATGCAGTACAAAAGCAGGTCACTCTGATCGGCACGGACCGTTAACTCAGCTGGATAGAGCGCTGTCCTTCGAAACAGGATGTGAAATGCCAGGAAAGATGATCAGGGAGTGGAAAACAAGGTTCAGTCTCAAGGAGTTGATCGAAGCTCAAACTTGGAAGGAGACTTAAAGAGAATTGCCCGGTAACATCAAAATAATTCACGCATAAACCGCAACCGATTATCATATTGAAAACAAAAAGGATTATGTCATGTCTAACCCCCCAAAATCAGCAATCGTAACAGGTAGCGGCTCAGGCATAGGCTCAGCTACTGCTAAAAAACTTGCTCAAAATGGCTGGACTGTAACCCTCTTTGGGCGCACACAATCCAAACTGGATAATGCCGCCGGGGAGATTGCAAAGCCTGATCAAATACTGACCGTTCAAGGTGACATCAGCAATCGCGCAGATGTAACCAACCTGATCGCTGCACATGTTGATCGATTTGCCCGTCTGGACGGGCTTGTTTACAATGCAGGCGTTGCCGTAGGCGGACCTATTGAAGAGGTCACGGTCGATGACTGGAAACAGGTTATGGCAATCAACGTTGAAGGTGTTTTCCATTCAACCAGCCTGGCTGTTCCTCACCTGAAAAAAGTGGGAGGATCGATCGTCAATGTATCTTCTGTCTCAGGTCTGGGTGGCGATTGGGCCTTTAGCCCGTACAATGCATCCAAAGGTGCTGTCAGCAATTTTACCCGGGCATTGGCGCTGGAACTTGGCGGACAGGGCGTGCGCGTCAATGCCGTTGCACCATCTCTCACTGACACCGACATGGCATCGTTTGTGACAGGAAGTGAGGACATGATGACCAGGTTCAAAAGCCGCTCCCTCTTGGAAGAGCTGCGAAACCAGAAGAAGTTGCTTCTGCAATTGCCTTTCTTTTGAGTGACGAAGCCAGCTTCATTAACGGCGTTAATCTGCCTGTTGATGGCGGCGTGTCAGCGTCTAACGGACAACCGCAGTTAGTTGGCTAAAAACTGCATTGGGCGTCAACTTATAAAAAACAGGTCGCAAGCCAATTTAAAAGGAAGGAAAAGGCGCCAATACATAGTGTGCCGCTTAAGCGATGCGCTGCAAGTGGATTACGTCCAACGGTTTTGCCAGCCAGTTTTCATATGAGGCGAATACAGCCTTAGTATAACTCCGGTCTTAATGCGCTTGCAGAGCGGCCTCATCGTCCCATTCTTCATAGAGCCGCAAGCAGCCGTCATCGCCCTCCAAAAGACGGAACATCTGACACCCGGACTCTTGAAGGGTCTGCGGAACAATACCGATAATGGCATTACGCGCATCGTCCAGATGCTCAGGAAGCGGGGTGATTGTGGCAACAATACAAAGCGGCTTATTCATAGCGAAACTCCTTTGGTCATCATGATAACCATATCAAAGCGAATAAGACCACGTTGACTATAAAGCGAACCTCACTCTCGCTCTCCCAAGCAAGAGGTTGCGCGTTCAAATCGCGCTGGTTCTCGCGGAACAGTCCGGATTGTTTCAGTGGCACGTCAAAAAGCGTCATGTTGCCGGGCAAGGCTTCGGCCAAACGCTCTACTGCGTGGCTGTGCCACGCGTAGCCCGAAGGGCGAAGCGTGGTGCAGCCGAGAAGAATAAACTAGAACTGCCACCGGTCCATTCCATCCTAGACGAATTGGAAGAATGGGAGCAATACCTAAAGGTAGCTGACATTGATAGAGACATTCTTGAGAACGTCCTCGAATGTGTTGATATTACGGTCAATTCTTCGGATTTGGAGCAGCTAGCTTCTGAAAATATCAGTGATAATCAGGATGAATTTCCCTCGACCAGCTTTCGGGTGCCTTCGCCATGAGAAAGGAG
>JBCCYR010000271.1:0-4560 GCA_039189355.1 Pseudomonadota bacterium | reverse complement strand
TCGATGTTGCCCTTGATGCAAAACCTTCCGCAATCACGTTATGGCAACGGCTTACGGGTTGAAGTAATTTTCAAGCGCCCCAACCAGACTTCAATCCTTTTTCAGGCCATCCTCTTCCCCAGAGGATGGCTTTTTTGGTTGCGTTCATTTGCAAGGATTGACCAGGCATAAAGTGCGAGTGCAATCCAGATCATGATGAAAGCATAAAGCTGAATCTCACGCAGCGGTTCGCCAAATACAAATATGCTGAGCAAAAAGAGCATGGTTGGCACCATGAACTGCATGAGGCCAATCGTGGACAGTCGAAGCTGCTTGGCACCAAAAGCATAGAGAATAAGCGGCACAGCGGTTGCGGGCCCGGCAAGCATCAATAGCAACCAGTTGGTTTCTCCTTTCAGGAAAACACCAGTTCCAGACGTTTGAAGCCAAATTACAAACCCGAAAACAATCGGAAAAATCAGCAATATTTCCACAAGGAAGCCCTGAGTTGGCCCTACGTCAACAGTCTTTCGCAAGAGCCCGTAAACGCCAAAAGTCGCCGCAAGGAACAGGCTGAGCCAGGGGAATTCTCCCCCCAAAACCGTCAACATCAGGACTGCTGCAGCCGCAATCAGGATTGCAACCAGTTGCAAACGGTTGAACCGGTCACCCAGAAAGACAAAGCCCAGCAATACAGTCAAAAGCGGATTGATGTAATAGGCGAGCGCGGTCTCCAAAGTCCGCTCAACTGCAATCGCCCAGATGAACACGCCCCAGTTCGCTGAAATCAGGCAGGAACAGATGAACAGAATGCCCATCTTTCGGGGGGACTTCAGGGTAGGAAGGATATCACCCGTGCGCCCTATCCACCACAGGATTACGCCTGCAACAGGCAAGGACCACAAGGCACGGTGTGCTGTAACTTCTACAGGATCGATATGCCCGGTCAGTTTCCAGAACAGGGGCAGCAGCCCCCAGATCAGATAAGCAGAAAATGCGTAGAAAAAGCCGGAGCGGTCTGTTTGCGACCGGATCACACCCCACCCACTTTCATCAATTTGTAATTGATTGAATCAATCAGTGCCTGGAAGGAGGCATCAATGATGTTGTCAGAGACCCCTACCGTCGTCCAGCGTTCGCCCGTGGCATCGGTCGAATCTATCAATACGCGCGTGACCGCTTCCGTTCCGCCATTCAAGATACGCACCTTGTAGTCTACAAGTTCAAGGTCTGCTATCTGGTCCTGATACTTGCCGAGATCTTTACGCAATGCATTATCGAGCGCATTGACGGGCCCATGGCCCTCCGCAACGGATAGTAAGCTTACGCCATCAACGGTCAGTTTCACAACGGCCTCCGAAACAGTAACGACATCACCAATCGCATTGAACCGCCGTTCGACCTGACACCGGAAAGAGTCTACCTTGAAGAATTGCGGCACTGTACCAAGATATTTGCGGGCGAGAATTTCGAAACTCGCATCCGCTGTTTCATAGGCATAGCCAAGCGCTTCTCGCTCCTTGACGATGGAAATCAGACTGTCGAGATGCGGATCATTTTTATCTACCTCTATGCCGCGGCGCGACAGTTCATTGAGAAAGTTTGACTTACCACCCTGGTCCGACACCATGAGCCGACGGTTGTTGCCAACGCTTTCCGGCTTCACGTGCTCATAGGTTTCCGGTTCCTTGAGGATTGCAGAAGCATGAATGCCAGCCTTTGTAGCAAAAGCGGAACTACCCACGTAAGGGGCTTGAGCATCCGGCGCACGGGTCAGCATTTCATCAAACTTGTGGGAAACGCGGGTCAGGTCAGCGAGCCTGTCTTTGCCGACACCAGTTTCGAATTTCTCCGCGTAAGCAGGTTTCAACGCGAGCGTTGGAATGATTGTAACCAGATTGGCATTGCCGCAACGCTCACCGATGCCGTTGAGCGTGCCTTGTATCTGCCGCGCCCCTGCCCTTACAGCTGCAAGCGAATTGGCAACCGCCTGCCCGGTATCATCATGGGCATGGATGCCGACATGCGATCCCGGGATGGCTTTCACCACATGACCGACAATCTCTTCAACTTCATGAGGTTGGGTTCCTCCATTGGTATCGCAGAGCACAACCCATCGCGCACCTGAAGCATAAGCGGTTGCTGCACACTGAAGCGCATATTCGGGATTGGCCTTGAACCCGTCAAAGAAATGTTCACAGTCGACCATCGCCTCACGGCCTATATCGGTTACCGCTTTCACCGATGCCTTGATGCTTTCGAGATTTTCCTCATTTGTCGTGCCCAGCGCCACTTTCACGTGATAGTCCCAGGCTTTGGCGACATAACAGATGGCATCAGTTTCAGACTGCAGAAGCGCGGCAATGCCCGGATCATTTGATGCTGAAACACCCGGTCGCTTGGTCATGCCAAAACCAACAAAACCAGCCTTGCTGGTGCGCTTTTTTGAGAAAAATTCCGTATCCGTCGGGTTCGCGCCGGGATATCCGCCCTCAACATAATCAAGCCCCAGATCATCCAGCATTTCTGCAATCACGATCTTGTCCTGAACCGAGAAATCAATACCAGGTGTTTGCTGGCCATCACGCAGGGTCGTGTCGAAAAGGTAGATGCGTTCCCCGGTCATTTTCTGACCTTCCATTCCGCGGTGTCATGATCAGGATGCTGATAGGAGACAATCGTTGCATTCCACTTGTCGTTGTCCTCACGACGTTCATCTGAAGCTTCCGGAATTTTATCCCAGTGTTTAACTGCGGGCACACGATCATTGAGATTGACATGACATTCGGGGGAAACTGCAGATGGATCATCCAGGGTCGCAATGGCCACTTCAATTTCACCACGTGTCTCAAGCGTCAAAGGGGTACCACAATCAGCGCAGAACCCACGGCTGGTGAGATTGGAAGATGCGAACAGTTTGCGCTCCCCCCTTGTCCATTCAAATCCTTCGACTTTAACCAAAGGAGCGAAGTAATTCCCGAATGCTTTTTGACACATTCGGCAATGACAAATCGAGGCATATCCAAGTGCCTTGACGCGATATCGCACTGCGCCGCACTGGCAGCCACCGGTAATTGGTTGGGCATTCACCGCTTCACCTCCCAGGTTGTAATCCGTTCGCCAGTTTCTGAGTCTTTTGAGTCCTTTAGCTGGATTCCCTGAGATGACAGTTCATCGCGAATGCGGTCTGCTTCGGCGAAGTTTTTCTCGGCAAAATACGCCAAGCGTTCTTTTATTTTCTGATCGATAACCTGCTCCGCAATCTCAAGTTCAACTTCTGAAAACCTGATACCAAGCAATTCAAGAGCGTTGGCAAGCGGCACTCCGGACAAGTGGTTTAGTGCTGCAATTACCTCGGTTGTGTTTAATTCGTCTTCAAGAGCAGAAACGATCAAACTCTCTTCTCCGGCGTCTGCCTCGGAAGCACGACGGTGCAATTTCGCGATCAAGTTTTCCGCCTCTTCCAACCTCTTAACGCTGAAATCAATCGGCTCACGATAGTGGGTCATCAGCATGGCTAGGCGAAGGACTTCGCCCGGCCACTTCCGTCCACCGAACTTTTCTGTGTGCAACAGATCATGGATCGTCACGAAGTTCCCTTCGGACTTGGACATTTTCCTGCCTTCAACCTGAAGATACCCGTTGTGCATCCAGTAGCGCGCCATCCTGTCCGTGCCATTTGCACAGCAGGACTGGGCAATCTCGTTTTCATGATGCGGGAAGATCAGGTCCAGACCGCCACCATGAATGTCAAAAGTATCACCCAGGTAAGCCGCAGACATTGCCGAACACTCAATATGCCAGCCCGGACGGCCATGGATCACCTCACCGTTGAACGTGCCCTGCCAACCCGGCTCGTTTTCGTTTGACTCTTTCCAGAGGACAAAATCGCCAGCGTTCTCCTTGTGGCTTTCAACCGCCACACGTGCACCCTCTACCTGCTCAGTCAACTTGCCAATCCGGTTGGAAAGTTCGCCATACTTGGCCATGGAAGCAACACGGAACAACACCTCTTTGCCCTGCGCCCCTTCGGCAATATAGGCATGGCCCTTGTCCAGCAAAGACTGGATAAGCGACTGAATGTTGGCCTTCCCGTCTTTACGGGGTAGCACAAACTCCGTTGCCCGCGGTTCATGCGTCGGCTCAAGGCAGCCAAGCGCCTTCACATCCGCATGAAACTGGTTGGCGGTTTTTTCCGTTACATTGCGGATGGCTTCGTTGAGCGGCAAATCGGGATAATCGCGCAAGGCCCTCGCATTGATCTTGTCATCCACATCCGTGATGTTGCGGACATAGGTGACATGATCCTCACCATAGAGGTGGCGCAACAGGCGATACAGCACGTCAAAGACGATCACGGGCCGCGCATTGCCGATATGGGCGAAATCATAAACGGTCGGTCCGCAGACATACATCCTGACATTCTTGTCGTCTTCCGGTTGGAAGGCCTCTTTTTGCCGGGTCAGGGTGTTGTATAGTTTCAGTTCGTTCATTGCGCAGTTTCCAAACAATTTCATCCCGCGGCCCGGGACGTTCATCATGTGTTGTTTGAAAAAGAACGACCGGACCAGCGAATCGCTA
>JBCCYR010000270.1:0-4581 GCA_039189355.1 Pseudomonadota bacterium | reverse complement strand
GTTTCTGTACGGACCGTTCAGGATTGACGGCAAACAAACCAGCGACAGCAACGAACAGTTTGAACTTTGGCTGAAATCAAAAGACGAGCGGTTTGGGGTTCGTGATATTGCAGATGTCAGTACAATTGCAGATCAAAACGGGTTTTCATTGACAGCCCTGCATCCGATGCCAGCCAACAATTTTCTCGCCGAGTTCACCCGTGCCTGATCAATGAGACCAATATGGCACGGGTGTTTTCCCTCGCCCCAAGGGAAAATGTTCAACGCTGGTTCAAGGCCCAGTCATATTCATATTCGGCAATGTCAGTTTTGCCTTTCAGGGCAGTCTTGAGCTGCGGACCGGCATATTTGTTGATGTGTTTCAAGATGCCGGCCTCGCTGCCACCGAAATCCTCCTCATACCAGAAGAAGATTTTTGACGCTTTAACCTTGCCGTTTTCAACGCGAATGCCACGCGGGTCGTTTATATAGCTACGTGCAGCACTGTTCAGTTGTGCATTTATGGTTTTACCGCGATAGGCTTTTTTGCCAAGATTGGGGCATGTCACCGCTGCACAGTTGAATGCATAATGCAGTCGCGGATCATTCCAGATCGGCCGCACAATGCCGCTTTCGATGGTATCCAGCGTAATCGACTGTCCATTGACCTTTGCGATCTTGTCGTTAAACGGGCCCTTGAAATCCAGAGCATTGGACTTGATGTCCAGAATGGATTTGATCGGATAGTGTTTGAGCGCAACGTTTACCGTGCTGGCATTGTAGAGATTGAGCCAGTACGCATATTGCTCGTTTCTGTTTAACGTTGTGACATCAACGGCCTGAAGGGCAGCCAGATAGTCTTTCAAGGCTGCCTTGTCAGCACCCGATACCCGCGAATACGCAAGCCGGTTCACACCCCGGCCATCTGTACTCAAATATTTGCCAAGGAAAGCATCCCAGGCACTGTGATCCACTTCAATCGTGGATGAGGCATCATGTTTGGTCCATACGTTGCTGGCCAGGCGCGACTTGGCAACAAAAGCTTTTTCAATTGAAGACTGGGCATTGGCACTGGAAAACACAAGCGGTAACGAAACCAGTGCAGCCATGCCGAGTGCAAAAAATTTTGTAAAACGCATCAGCGTGCGACCTTTCCTGAAATTAATCATCGAGATTATTGTCGTGAAAAATGGTACGAAATCGAGACAATTCCATGCACAACTGTGCGAGCAGATTTCACATCGCCGTTAACAATTCGTCAGGATTGCCAGGATGGTTTACGCTTGTCGAAGAAGGCGGAAATGCCTTCCTGGGCCTCTGCGCCTTCCCAGCAATCTGCAAGCTTGCTTGCCGTTCTGCGCATGACTTCATCATCAATAACGGGGCCAAGTGACCGGGCCAGTGCCTTTGCTTTTGCAACCGCTTCTGGTGCCGTTGACAGATAGGGCTCAATCTCCGCTTCGATGGCTTCATTCAATTCTTCTGATGAAACGGATTTTGCCAACAAACCCAGGCCGACTGCCTCTGTCGCGTCAAACCGGCGACCGGACATGAAGACCTGACGGGCTTTTCCTTCTCCCATTCGGGCAACGATATAGGGACTGATGGTTGCGGGAATGAGCCCGAGGCGAGTTTCCGTGAGCGCAAACTTTGCCGCGTCAATGCCGACAGCCACGTCACAAACGCTCAACATGCCAATACCACCACCATAGGCCTGTCCGTTGATCCGGCCAATCAGCGGTTTGGGCAATTCATTAAGATCACGCAGCATGGTGGCCAGTTTCATTGCTTCAGAAATCCGGGTTGCACGATCCGCCTCAAACTGTTGCCGCATCCAGCCAAGATCACCACCGGCACAAAAGCTTTTTCCTTCTCCTGTCAGAACCACAGCGCGAACCGTAGTGTCTGAAGCCAGCTGGCTTGCTGCCTCTGTTAGTTCGGAAATCATAGGCGCAGACATGGCGTTATGCTTTTCCGGCTGGTTCAGGGTAAGCGTGGCAACGCCGCGTTTGTCCGTTTCGACCCTGATGGTCTTAAAACTCATGCAGCACTCCTCAAACCAACGGCAAATGCTGTTGCCTCGGCAAGCCTGGTCCGGTTGATACCGGTTTCGAAGCCTTTTTCCTCAACCATTTCGATGACGGATTGGGTAGCGACATTGCCCGCTGCACCGGGCGCATAAGGGCAGCCACCAAGGCCGCCGACGGAGGAGTCAAACGTGCGAACGCCTTTTTCAAGGCTGACTGCAATATTCTCCAGAGCCCGTCCGGAAGTGTCATGATAATGGCCTGCCAGCCTGTTTGCCGGGACGACATCCAGCACTGCGTCCAGCATTGCCCCAATTGTTTCCGGTGTCCCTTGCCCGATGGTATCGCCCAGCGAGATTTCATAACAGCCGGCGGCATACAACTTCTCAGCCATCCACGAGACATTGGCAGGGGGTGTCGGTCCATCATAGGGACAGTCCGTGACACAGGAAATGTAACCGCGTACCGGAATACCATCTTTCTTCGCTGCTTCTGTAATCGGCAGGAACCGCTCGATGGTTTCGGCAATCGAACAGTTTACATTCGCCTGGCTGAAACCTTCGCTGGCGGCCCCGAAAATTGCCACTTCGCTTGCGCCGGCTTCTTTTGCCCGTTCATACCCCTTCATGTTCGGGGTGAGAACCGCATAGCTGATGCCTGGCCTGCGCAAGATGCCCGCCATCACTTCAGCAGCATCACCCATCTGCGGCACCCATTTGGGAGATACGAAAGCAGTCGCCTCAATCTTTTCAAAGCCGCAATCGGACAGCATGTCAATCAGTTCGATTTTCTGTTCCGTCGGGATCATGACCTTTTCATTTTGAAGGCCATCGCGGGCACCGACTTCGAAAATCGTGACGTGCTCAGCCATCAGATTCCTCCATTCGGACAAGAATATTACTGTCCTCGACCTGATTACCTTCAGCAACATTGACTTCGGCCACCAAACCGTCACGCGGTGCCGTCAGTGTGTGTTCCATTTTCATTGCCTCAAGAACAATCAGAGGATCGCCGAAGGATACAGCGGTACCGGATTGCACCATGACCTTTTTGACCAGTCCCGGCATCGGAGCGGCAATCGTGTCACTTCCCGATGCCGCATCGGCTTCGCCTTCCAGCAGATCAGGAAAGGCAAATTCAAACGTTCCTTCAGGTGTAAAAACAGCGACACGGTTTGCGAAAACGAACACTTCCGGTGCCAAGTCCGGACTTGCGCATTCTATGTCAATAAATCCATTGCAAAATTCGCCAGTTCCGCGCTTGACTTTGTATTGCCAGATGTCACCGTGGCGGCGGATGCGTATTTCAAACTGTTCTTCACCCAGCGACAGTTTCTGTATCCAGCCGGGCGCTTCCCAAACCGAGAAGCCTGACAAGGCGTCGAAGGGATCACTCCCCTCATATTCCAGTTGTTTGCCCATCGGGTTGGGCTCGTACGGCATGTCGAGCGCATGTTTGGCAGCCAGGGCGATGATCTGGTCGGAAGGCCTCGCAGTTTGTGTCAGCTGATCAATGTCACGCTCGATCAGTCCGGTATCGACTTCGCCTTTCGCAAAACCTTCGTGATTGCACAGTGCACGCAGAAACGCTGCATTGGTAACCGTACCGGCAATCTTCGTTTCCCCCAATGCGTATTCGAGATCAACCAGCGCCTCTTCACGCGTACCGGAATGCGTAATCACCTTCGCGATCATCGGATCATAGAACGGCGTGATCGTATCGCCTTCCACTACGCCCGAATCATTGCGGGCTTCATCGGAAAATTCGAGATATTCAAGCGTTCCAGTTGCAGGCAGAAAGCCCTTCGGCACGTCCTCAGCATAAAGCCGTGCTTCGAAAGCATGGCCATTGATTGCCAACTCATCCTGGAATTTCGGCAGGTATTCGTCATCGGCAACACGCAATTGCCACTCAACCAGGTCAACACCGGTGATCGCTTCGGTGACCGGATGCTCGACCTGCAGACGGGTGTTCATCTCCATGAACCAGAAGCCATCCGTGCTCAATCCATTCGAGCCATTGACAATGAACTCAATCGTACCTGCACCGGAATAGTTGATTGCCTTGGCAGCCTTTACTGCCGCTTCACCCATGGCAGAGCGCATTTCCTCGGTCATGCCGGGTGCTGGCGCTTCTTCGATCACCTTCTGGTGGCGGCGCTGCAGGGAACAATCCCGTTCAAACAGGTGAACGACATTGCCATGGTTGTCTCCAAACACTTGAATCTCAATATGACGCGGGGTGGTGATGAATTTTTCGATCAGCACATGTCCGTCACCGAAACTCGCTTCGCCTTCCCTTTGCGCGCCCTGCAGGGCAGCAGCGAAATCCTTCGGATCATCAACCTTGCGCATTCCCTTGCCGCCACCGCCGGCACGCGCCTTGATCAGAACCGGGTAACCGATCTCGTTTGCCTTGGTTGCGAGGAACTGCGGATCCTGCATGTCGCCGTGATAGCCCGGCACCACAGGAACGCCCGCCTTTTCCATCAAGTGCTTGGCGGCATCTTTAAGCCCCATCGCCCGGATTGCATCGGCAGAGGGGCCGACGAAGGTGAGGCCGGCTTTTTCAACCG
>JBCCYR010000269.1:0-4615 GCA_039189355.1 Pseudomonadota bacterium | reverse complement strand
TTCATTCAACTGCACTGGCATTTCTTGCTGCATTCCCTGCTTGGCGGCAAAAGGGTGATGTTCTCTATTATGCCAAATATTTTGCAGACAAGACTTACAATCCCTTCATTCCGTATCCAATAGCCGCCTTCTATTTCATTCTGTTCACGCTGATCATCATTTTCCTTTTCGGATTGATAAACAAGCGGCTTAACAGGCATCTGGCACCGTCAGACCGCAAACCTTTGCGCTACCGCCCGCAACTCATAAGATAACCGGATGTTTGAACCGGTCTCAGTTCCCTTCTGGATTTTTGCGCTTCTAATCCTCTTTGCGGCCATAGCGTTTCTGGACCGGATTTTCGGCCCGGGTGTGCGCTGGTTTTTCCGCCGGCGCGTCAATACCGCCATCGATGAACTCAATGCACGGCTCGACACCCGCATTCAACCGTTCAAACTGACCAGAAAACAGACCCTCGTGGATCAGCTAATGTATGATCCCCATGTCATTGCAGCCGCAGAAGAAGAAGCGGAAGATCAAGGTACACCCATTGCGGTCGTGATGAAAAAGGCCGAGCGTTATGCAAGGGAAATCGTTCCTTCCTTTTCTCCTCTAGCCTATTTCGGCTTCGGAACCCGTATCTCCAAATGGATATCAGAAATCATTTACCGTGTAAGGCTTGGCTACATAGATGATGAGAAACTGAAAGGCATTGATCCGGATGCTTCCGTGATCTTTGTTATGAATCATCGTTCGAACATGGATTATATTCTGGTCACATATCTTGCCTCCACCCGAACCACCTTATCTTACGCGGTCGGTGAATGGGCCCGTGTTTTCGGCCTCCAGACTCTGATCCGGGCAATGGGTGCCTATTTTATCCGCCGCTCATCCGGCAACGAACTCTACCGCCGCGTTCTTGCCCGTTACGTCAGCATGGCGACGCGCGAAGGCGTTACCCAGGCTGTTTTTCCGGAAGGCGGGCTTAGCCGCGACGGGAAACTCAAACCGCCAAAGCTTGGGCTATTGAGCTACATGCTAAGCGACTTCAATCCTTCCGGAGCAAGAGACATCGTGTTTGTGCCCGTTGGCATCAATTATGACCGGACTCTGGAAGACCGGATTCTTACCGCAAAGCAGGAAGCGGAGCACACAGGCCGTGATTTTTCATTCAAAATGGGAACAACCCTTGGTTTTGTCTGGAATCTCATCCAGCGCCGCTTCGGAGGCAAGCTTTACAGGATGGGGTATGCCTGCGTCAGTTTCGGGAATCCGGTATCCATGAAATCCTGGCTCAAGGAGAACAATATCCGTTTTGACAGGCAATCAGAGAAAAAACGCTTCGAAACCACTCAGTGTCTCGGAGAACAACTCATCAAGCAGGTCGGAGATGTGATCCCTGTGCTTCCGGTTGCGCTTGTTGCAACTGTGTTCTCAGAAAACGCATCGGAAACAGCCCTTAGTGAACTGGAACTCAAGGCTGCTGTTTCAGATCTCATAGATGAGCTTGAGGCGAAAAGGCACCATGTTCACATACCGCGCGAAGACCTCGATTATGCAATCAGCACGGGTCTTCGGATGTTGCTGATGCGGCATGTGATCCAGGCCGAGGACGGCGGCAATTATGTACAGAATCCGGATGAAAAAATTCTCCTGGATTATTATGCAAATTCAATTGCGCACCTGCGATGAGCAGCGACTATTGCACAACAACGGTATAACTTGTGCTCGAACCGATACCACTCGCAAAATCTCCGGGAACCTTGAGCAGTGAAAATGTCGGTTTGTAGAGACCCGGAATATCACCGGCTATGAAAACGACCTGCATGATGGCACCGCCAATATTTGCACCTGCACGCTCATTATACCGGCTCGTGGAGACGGAAAGGAACGGTTTTTCAGACACCAGTGGCGTGAGCACCTGATATCCTTTGGCTCCTTCCGGCGCGTCTATCGACAATCCGCCAATGATCGTATCAATCCGGGGGTGAAGAACTCCGTTTCCATCAACATCCTTAAAGATCAAGCCACCATTGAACTGATCAAGTTCTGCCGGAATTTCAAAACCCAGTTCAACCAGCTGGGCGGAAGACAATACCCCTGCACCAAGGATACCCTTGTTACCAAGGCCTTGGTTTTTTTCATACAGCATCACGGGCAATGGCAAGGTATTGCTGGCGACACCCAGAATCTGGTTCAACCCAACCCTTTGCCAATTGTGGTTGCGCTGGTCATGGGGAACATTGGTCGGGAAAACCTGCGGAACCGGCTCCGGCAAGAACTCGACTTCGCCCCGACCCGAAACAATAACGTTGTCTCCACTGTCGTAGATTCTCACCTCCGCAACGCCTTTCTCGCCGCGGGACACAAACGCGCTTACACGGCCAATATGAATAATCTTGATACCCCGCTGCCTGATGGGGTCAAATGCAGCACCGGGAGCTGCTGAAAGCAGCATTTCAGGCTGCAAGCCATCCTGATTGACCGGTGTGATTACGAAGGTTTTATCATTTTTACCTTCGCTTACAGTAAAGCCTGAAAGATCTGCCGGCAGGCCTTGCTGGGGTGTCCCGACAACCAAGAGTATGGCCCTGCGGTCCAGCGGAATTGAAGGGTCTCGCTGATATCCTGAAACCAGTTCGATCTCCATCCGTCCCCCCGGCGGTACACCATATCCAAGCACGGAAGGATCAAGAAATGCATCACCGGGATGCTGGTCAGTCTGAAGAAATATGTTGATCCCGCTGCGGATGTCCCGGACGATCCCATTTGCAAATATTGGAGCGCTGGTGATTTTACTCACTATGCCATCGGCCTTTGCAACCGGTATTCCAAAGCCGGCAAGTGATAGAATCAATATTGCAATCACGCTCTGCAGTGATGCCTTTAATGAAAGAAGTCCGAACCAGGTCATCTGTAAAAACTGTTTTCCCGACATAGCCATTGCTATCTTTTTCAAACCTTTTAAGTAGTACCTTTACGTTAGACAGGAAGGACATCCAGATGGCAAGGGTTGCATTTATTGGCTTGGGGGTAATGGGTTATCCAATGGCGGGATATATCGCCAAAAGCGGGCATGAAGTAACAGTTTACAACCGCACGACTGCAAAAGCGGAAGCCTGGGTAAAGGAATATGGCGGGAATCACGGAACAACTCCTGCGGAAGCCGCACAAGATTGTGATTTTGTTTTTTGCTGTGTCGGTAACGATGATGACCTGCGTAGCGTAACCATCGGTGAGAATGGAGCATTCAGTACGATCAAGGAAGGCGCAATATTCATTGACAACACAACTGCTTCAGCAGCTGTAGCCCGTGAGCTGGCTCAGGAAGCAGCCCAGCGCAAGTTTGACTTTCTTGATGCTCCGGTTTCCGGTGGCCAGGCGGGCGCGGAAAATGGCGTTCTGACCGTTATGGTTGGTGGCGACGAAGCCGTTTTTGAAAAAGCCAGGCCGGTGATTGACTGTTACTCTCGCATGATTGGTTTGATGGGTCCTGTCGGCAGTGGTCAGCTTACAAAAATGGTCAACCAGATTTGCATTGCAGGGCTTGTGCAGGGTTTGTCCGAAGGTATTCACTTTGCTCAAAATGCAGGGCTTGATGTCGAAGCGGTCATTTCTGTCATCTCAAAAGGCGCTGCCCAGTCCTGGCAAATGGAAAACCGCTACGAGACCATGAACAACGACGAATACGAGCATGGCTTCGCGGTAGACTGGATGCGCAAGGATCTCTCTATCTGTCTGAATGAGGCCCGCACAAACGGTTCCAACCTGCCGGTCACAGCGCTCGTGGACCAGTTTTATTCTGAGGTTCAGAAGATGGGTGGCAACCGCTGGGATACTTCAAGTTTGCTGGCGAGGCTGAAAAACGCCGGCTGAATATCGAACTTTGGATTTAATACACCTGCGATTGGAAAATTGCAGGTGTATTTTTTTCACAATGCATAACTACCCTTTTTCCAAGACAACATAATCCAGCGGCAGCTCTGTTGTATCCTTGATCCGCTCCATTGCGAATGCACTGGACACGTTTTCGATGTCGATGTTCGACACCAGTTTCTTGTAGAAGCTGTCATATGCAGCAATATCCGGTACAACCACGCGCAGCAGATAATCGATATCCCCGCTCATGCGGTAAAAACCCACAACCTCGGGAAACTTCGAGATCACCTCAGAAAACCGTTTCAGCCATTCGTCATTGTGCTTGTCCGTTTTGACAAAAACAAACACCGTTACTCCGGCATTCACACTCAACGGATCAAGAATGGCGACCCGCTTGCGGATAATCTTGTCCTCTTCCATTTTCTGAATTCTGCGCCAGCACGGAGTAGTTGAAAGCCCAACCTTCCGCGCAATATCAGCAACTGGCAATGTTGAATCCTGCTGCAGGATTGCCAGTATCGCTTTATCTGTCTTGTCCACTTGTTACCTCAAAACTACAATTTGGAATATAATTCCACATCTAATCAGCAAGTGGAACTTTTTTCTGCCGATTAAATCATTTTGTGAGGATCAGAGAAATAATTTTGGTAATTGTACTATATCAAGGACTGTATCTGCTCTCTCAAGAACGGCAGTAAGGCCGATTGTCGATGGCGGTGATTTCGAGACCTTCGGACGTCAGGATCTGCGCGACGAC
>JBCCYR010000268.1:0-4621 GCA_039189355.1 Pseudomonadota bacterium | reverse complement strand
TCAGGCACAAAGGTGGCCTCGGCCGTTCTTGCGAAATATGACACGCTGGATAACCAGCAGAAGAGTGCATTCTTCGAATGCCTGGCGGATGATTATGATCTGGAGCCGGATCTGGTTATCGATGCGGCAAGACAATATTCTGCAGACCGCTCCCCCGGCATGCTTGAAAATCTTATTGAGATATCAGAACCCCGTCGTCAGAAATTGATGCACAGGCTCAACCAGGTGCCGGGTGGTACGGAGAAACTTGTGCACATGCGGGAAGATCTTATGCCGCTTATCAAGGAGCGTCCTGAATTTGCGCTAGTGGACTCGGATTTTGAGCATGTGTTTTCCACCTGGTTCAACCGGGGTTTTCTTGTTCTCAAGCCGATTGACTGGCGCACACCTGCCAACATCCTTGAAAAGATTATCGAATATGAGGCGGTACATGCCATCAATGACTGGGATGACCTGCGCCGCCGGTTGCAACCCGAAGACCGCCGCTGTTTCGCGTTCTTTCATCCCGCGATGCCGGAAGAACCGCTGATTTTTGTTGAGGTTGCATTGACGAAAGGCGCGCCGGACTCCATCGCGTCTCTGCTGGCTGAGACACGCGAAGTGCTGCATTCCGAAATGACGGATACGGCAGTTTTTTATTCCATTTCCAACTGTCAGACCGGGCTTAAAGGCGTTTCGTTTGGCAATTTCCTGATCAAGCAGGTTGTCAACGACCTGAAGCAGGAAGTGCCCGGTCTGAAGAACTTCGTGACCCTGTCCCCGGTTCCGGGCTTTACGAAATGGTTCCTGAAGCAGCACGGCGAAACTGAGCATCCTGATCTTGCGGACATTGTAAAGGCGATGGGCAAGGAAGATACGGAAATCCGCCGGAAATCCATCGAACCTTACGAAAAAGAGCTGACCAAGCTGATGGCTGAATACTTGTTCAACGCAAAGTGGTCGAATGGAATGCCGCTGGACCCGGTCGCGCGGTTCCATCTCGGCAATGGTGCATCCCTGATGCGCATCAACTGGATGGCAGACCAGTCACCGAACGGCATCCGGCAATCTGCCGGCATGATGGTGAACTACAAGTATGATCTTGCAACGGTTGAGAACAATCACGAGTCCTATGTTAACGACAGGGAAGTTCACACAACGCGTGAAATCAAGGTGCTGGCGAAGACCGAGTTGAAATAGTTGTTGTTTTAAGCTGTATAGTTTATTTTGCTCCAAACAGGAGAAGTATTCGATGTCAATTACCCGGACTTAAGATTGCGCAGGTCGACCTGCTCTCAAAGCCAATTCTTAACTCCAATTCTAACGGGTAATGACCATGACTGTTCGAATACATATGCATAATGCGCTTGGGCGCATATCTGATAAACTTGAATCCGAAATACTTGCTGGCGTTCATGAAGGCGTTCAACGCATGAAGGAATGTGTTGAGGTTGATAACGTCGACATCTCGATTGTTCTTGAGGATTTTGTCGATGAAGTAACGGGTTATGGTGGAATGGCCTGCGGCCCCGAGTACTGTAGAATATCTGTTGATCCGCTCAATCCAGACCTTGGCAAGTATGCACATGATGCCTTGCCTGCTGTCACGGTGCACGAATTACATCACGTGTTGCGGATGCGTAGCTTCAAATTAAAGGGACTTACCAAAGGATGGTGTGGTGCATCTGTTATCGCACTTGAAGGTCTGGCCACCCAGGCGGAGAAGTTTCTTGGGTTTGGTGTTCCCAATAATGTCAATGGGGTGTCGGTTGAGCAAACAATAACGTTTCTGCAAAAACTAAAGCCTATAGCGGAGGATGAGGAAGCCGACTACTACTGGATTTACGAGCTGAACGGCATGCCAAAACGGACTTACAGGGTTATGTATCCCATGGGGTACCATCTGGTTGGTGCGTATCTCCAAAAAACCGGTAAGAGTCCGATCAAGGCCCTATGTGATCCTTGGAAGGAAATCTGGGAAACCGGAATGAAAGAACTCGGTCTCTAAACGGTGAATGCGGAAGACTTTCTTAAAAGGTCTTCCGCTTCACTCACCATGTCTTCCAGAATGTCAGCAGCAGGCCTTACGTTATGTATCAGGCCGGTTATTTCGCCTACGATGGCGCTTGCATTGTCTGCGTCACCCGCCTCAAGTGCGTTCAGCCATTTGGGTATTTCCGTTTCCAGATTGCCCTTGAGGCCCTGATTGTCCTTATGCCAGCGGTCTGTGAATGCATTGGTCAGCACACGGCAATCATACCCTCGTGGCCAATCCAGTTCCCGTATGATGTCTACAACATGGGTGCGTACGGTATTGTCACCGGTCTTGTTTATGGCATCTGCCAGAATGTCTTCGTGCACCAGTGCCTCGTTGGAAGCCCAGAAGCGGGAGCCGACCACGACACCGTCAGCGCCGAGCATCAGGCTTGCAGCCAGACCGCGGCCATCACCGATGCCGCCTGCGGCGCAAAGGAGGGTGTCAGGTGATTTTTGGGCAATCATGTCGGCAATTTCCGGCACGAGTGCCATCGTGGCCCGTTGTGCGCCATGGCCACCCGCCTCGGTGCCCTGCGCGACAATGATATCTGCGCCACATTCCACTGCGCGCTCTGCATGCTCAAGCTTTTGAATCTGGCAGATAAAGGCAGTGCCGGCTGTCTTTATTTCATCTGAAAACGGTTCCGGATCAGCAAAGGACAGAAAGATGGCCTTTGGATTGCGTTCGAGGGTTCGGGTAAGCACTTCAGGGGTTTTTGCCATCGCCCAGGTGATAAACCCGCAGCCAACTTCGCTGTTTCCGGCTTCGGCAAATTGTGCATCAATCCATTCTGCGTCGGTGTAGCCTCCGCCAATTATGCCAAGTCCACCAGCCTGGGAAACAGCAGCAGCAAGTTTTCCCCCTGCTGCCCGTGCCATCGGAGCCTGGATAACCGGATGTTTAAGGCCAAGCCTTTCCGTAAGACGCGTTTTGATCATGACATGCACTCCCTGCTGCGGACAGGTTTATCGTGCGCAGCAGGGAATGCAACTTTTCTTTGCACGTCTAAAATGGCCAGGTTTTTCTGCTTTGCATTCTATCCTGCCAGCGTTTCACATTTGAAAACTCCGATGATACTTCGTGCTCCATGTATTGACAGATGATCAATGCGGCAGTGGCGGTGATATCCGCCACGGAGTATTTATCCCCCGCCACGAACTCGCGACCATCTGACAATTCACTGTCAAACCAACCCAGGTTCTTCGCAAATTGCCTGCGTTGGATGGTGGCATAGTCTCCGGACTGTTCAATCTTGTCTGCAAAGATCGGAAACTCGTGCAGGGCAACGTCTCCAGTGGAGTCCATGATGTGCCGTTCCATGCGCCGGTTCCACATTTCCACAAGTGCTTTTTCTTGCGCGGTTTCACCAAACAATGCGGGTTCTGGATAAAGGTCTTCAAAGTAGCGGCAGATCGCAACGCTTTCCGGCAGGAAAGTTCCATCATCCAACTCAAGCACCGGTACCTCCCCAAGTGAATTTCTTGCAAGATGGTCGGGTTTGCGGGTTTCGCCTTCCATAATGTTGATTTCCGTTATTGGTACTTCGATTTCCTTTTCTGCAAGAAAGGCACTTACCCGAAATCCATTGGGCGACATTGAATTGTAGAGCATCATTACATTATTTCCTTTACTAAACCTATTGGTTTAGTAATTTAAGTCAAGATGATAGTCAACTCTTTAGTTTACTTTACCGGCGATTGACCAGAATGATGCCGATCCCGACAAAAACCAGTGCAATAACGATTGTCCAGGTGAGTTGCTCGCCCAGAACGAGCCAGCCGAAAAGCACCCCGAACAACGGTGCAAGAAAGCTGAAACTGGCCATGTCGGAAGCGGGATAAACCGACAGTACCCAGAACCAGGTCATGAAGCCGATACAGACTACGAGGAGAACCTGGGCGGTGAAGATCACCCAGTGGATGGGTGTTGGTTCGCGGAAAGTGTCTCCCAGATAGAGGGCAAACGGGAGGAGCAGGATTGCAGATACAACCAGCTGGTAAAGCAGTTGCAGGTCGGGCGTTACAGTTGAGAACTTCGTTGTTCTTGCAATCAGGGCAATGGCAGCCCAACCTGTTGCGGCAGCAAGGGCCATCAAGTCTCCCCAAAGGGCGAACTCGCCTGCCTGGGTATTCTTGTTTGAAAGTGCAACCGCAACGCCTGTGCCAGCAAGCAGCAGACCGATAATCCTGATTGGTGTCAGCTTCTCTCCGGGAATGAGGAAGTGCGCGCCGACAGTGACCCAGAACGGCATTGTGTAAAAGAAAACGGATGCCCGGGCAACGGTAGTCAATCGAAGCGCTTCAAACAGAAGGGCGAATTCAAAGGCAAAAGCAAGGCCCGTTGCAATACCCGGAAGCATAATGGCCCAGGACAGGTTTATCGGTGTCTTGCGCCACAGGCAGTAAGCCAAAATGACAGGTGTAGCTGCCAGTGATCGTAATCCCGCCTGAAAAACCGGAGCGATCCCGTCATTGACGATTTTTACCGCGACCTGATTGAGGCCGAGAACCGCCATGAAAACAATCAGGATGATCGCGCCGGTAGCATCGATACGGGACTTGCGTTCCAACACGCTCTCCATTTAACTTTTTCATTGCATAGGTC
>JBCCYR010000267.1:0-4628 GCA_039189355.1 Pseudomonadota bacterium | reverse complement strand
CTGAAATGGAAGATATTCTCCAAAAGGAACAAGGTGAACCTTGTCTGCAGCCGAAACGATTATTCCCCTGTCATCAATGACGTAAACGGAATTGAACACGAGGCTCCTGCCGTTTGATGAACCGGACTGTTCTGCCCTCGCAGCTCCGGTTATCAGGCTGGTCCCTTTGGGAAGCATTGCCGCAATGGCTGATAGCGCATCGCGTCTTTCAGTGAGTAGAAACGGAAAAACCGATTCTGGCCAGATAAGATGGGTAACATCCGATAGTTTTTTCCCGTCCTGCTCAGCCACTGAAAGATCGAGATACCGTTTGAAAAATTCCGCTTCCCTTTCGGGATTGAATTTGTCTGCCTGATTGATTGCCGGCTGCACAAGCCGCAGGGTCACGTTCTCGGCAAATCCGGCTTCCTTGTTGTCCAGCCGCCACACACCATACCCGGTATGACCGGTCACGAGAGCAAGCCAAAGAAGAATGAGAACATATTTCTTCAGTGGTGCAGCACCCTGTGTGCCAAGCATGACAACCGGCAGGGTAGCAACCAGAACTACAAATGCCGCCATGCTGTATATGCCCAGTACAGAGGCGGACTGCATCGTCAGGGGATCAAAATAGGCTGCGTAACCAATGGCATTCCACGGAAAGCCTGTGGCAACAAAGCTTCGACAGTACTCAAAGAGTGCAAGACACGCAGCGAGCATGAAAATCCGGCGGAATTCGCCAAACCAGAATATGCGTGCCACAGCGGTTGCTGTTCCCCAGAAAATCGCAAGAACAGCAGGAACTGCCAATACTGCGATGGGCAGGGCCCAGGCAAAGTCATCGGCTTCTACAAGCAGCGCGTTGCCGATCCACCACAACCCTGCAATGAAATAGCCGAAACCAAAGAAAAACCCTGGCTTGAAGCCTTCATAAAGCCGGATGAACAAGTTTGATCCGGGTTCGCTGCTCGCGCCATCAATCAGCCAGACCAGAACCGGAAAAGTGGCAAACAGAACAAATACGAGATCAAAAGGTGCCATTGCCAGGGCGGAAATAGCACCCGCGACAAATGCCGCCAGGCACCGCGACCATCCGGAAAGAAGGATAAACCACCCTTCCAGCTTCTCAATCCTTTGTGCCAACGCGTTAATGGCTCTTCCCCGTAAAAGAACTCCCCTGCCTGCAGCGAATCAAACTGGCATGCAACACTGTATTAAATCAACGGTATTGAAAAAGGAATCACTCCTTGGAGGGCCGCGCAGAAAAGTATCACACCCGTTTTGGCCGTCTGCGTGAAGAGCGTGCCAGTTCCACTTTGCGGATGCGACGCGGGTCCGCTTCCATGATGCGGAACTCAAATCCGTTTTTCGCGATCACTTCGCCGCGCACAGGTACACGGCCAAGGATGTCGAATATGAGGCCACCTATCGTGTCGACATCATCTTCATGCTCCCCAAACGCGAAATCATCCCCTACAAGTTCCCTCAGGTCTTCAAGCTCGGCTTTTGCATCACATATAAACGTTCCATCGCCGCGATCCTCGATGTGGTTCTGCTCATCATCGTGTTCGTCTTCGATGTCGCCGACGATTTCTTCGACGATGTCTTCCAGAGTGACAAGGCCGTCAGTGCCGCCATATTCGTCAATCACAAGCGCAATCTGCATGCGCTCAGCCTGCATACGCGCCATCAGCTCCCTGGCACCCATTGATGGTGGAACGAACATGACCTCGCGAAGCAGTTTCAAATCGCTGATCGGTTTGGAGAGATCGACTTTCTTGAGATCAAGGTTGGCCGGAAGTTGTTTCCGGCGTTTTGCCGCTTCGGCACGGGAAAGGCTGGAAGCCTTGATAATATATGCAAGCACATCGCGGATATGAACCATGCCCCGGGGGTCATCCAGCGTGTCGTCATATACCGGCATTCGCGAGTGACCTGAATCTTCAAACATCTTCAGGAGTTCTGCAAGGGTAATGTCCTTGCTGACGGCAATGATGTCCGTGCGGGGAACCATGAGGTCTTCCACCCGGATATCCTGAAGACGCAGGATGCTTGTCAGCATTGCCCTTTCTTCAGGTGAAAAACCTTCTGCCAGACCGGCATCATCGGAAAGGGCATCAGCCAGATCTTCCCGAATGGTAGATCCGTTTTTCCTGCGGCCAAACAGACGCAACAACCAGGAGAAAACAGAATTGCTCTCTCCGTTACCGTCCGCTGTTTTAACGGGAACAAGAGACCGGTTGGGTTTCAGTGGTTCGTCGGATGTGTCCGGCGAACCGGTACTCGACGAAGGTTCGCTGACGTCTTCAAGTTTTTCAACACTCACGGTGCATGCCCACTTTCGTATGGATCGGATATACCAAGGGTCTTCAGTATGTCTGTTTCAAGGCTCTCCATCTGTAAAGCCTGTTTTTCTGTATCATGATCATATCCGAAAAGATGTAAAAATCCATGGATGACCAGATGAGTGAAATGGGCATCAAAACTCTTTTTTTCAAGCGCAGCTTCGCGCGCCGTTGTTTCAACCGATATGGCGATATCACCAAGAAAAACCCCGCCTGCTTCTCCGGGATCAATTTCTTCACCCGGGAAGGAAAGAACGTTGGTTGGCTTGTCGATCGACCGCCACTTGAGGTTAAGTTCCCGCAGTGTCTTGTCATCGGCCAGCAGGACACTTAGCTCGGCTTCTTCGGGAAACTCCAATTCTGCTTGTGAAACGGTTGTCTTCACCGCATTTTTGATAATGCTGGAAGTATCAACAAATGCAGACTCATCGACACCTGAGAACCCGATTTCGATATGCGGAAGCTGCATGGTTATTTTTTCTTCTTCGCGGCAGTGTCGTAGGCTTCTACAATTTCAGCAACCAGCCTGTGGCGCACGACATCTTCTGCCGTGAAACGGATTTTTGAAACACCCTTGATGCCACCGAGCAAATCCAGTGCCTCAACCAGTCCTGATTTGACCCCGGCAGGTAGGTCAATCTGGCTAGGGTCGCCCGTTATGATCATGCGTGAGTTTTCACCAAGCCTTGTGAGAAACATTTTCATCTGCATGGAAGTGGCGTTCTGGGCTTCATCGAGAATGACTGCGGCATTCGCCAGTGTCCGGCCACGCATGAAGGCGAGAGGGGCAATTTCAATAATCCCCGAGGTGATTTCCCGTTCCACTTTTTCACCCGGAATCATGTCATATAAAGCGTCGTACAACGGTCTCAGATAGGGATCGACTTTCTCTTTCATGTCGCCCGGCAGGAAGCCAAGGCGTTCGCCGGCTTCAACAGCAGGTCTGGAGAGAATAATCCGGTCAATTGCACCACGCTCGAGAAGGGCAGCAGCATATGCAACTGCCAGATATGTCTTGCCGGTACCGGCGGGCCCGACACCGAATACAAGTTCGTTATGGTCCATTGCCCTGATATATGCATCTTGGGTCGGCGTACGAGCCTGAATGATTTTCTTGCGTGTGCCGATTTTGGCCATGGCCAGCATGCCGGATTTTTCCATCGCAGGCAGGGAGAGTTGGTTGTCTGCCGCAGCCATCCGGATCGCTCCATCCACGTCACCTGGCACAACCTCTTCACCCGATTGCAGTCGCGAATACAGATGCTCCATGGCAACTCTTGCTTGATGGATTGCGGTGCTTTCGCCGGTCAGGAACAACTCGTTCCCGCGGGCAGCAGCTTCGATATCAAGCTGTTGCTCCAGCATTGCCAGATGTTGGTCAAACTGACCAAACAATTGCTGTGTCAGTTGATTGTCATCAAAACCCAGGACAATGTTTTCCTGGTCATGCGTCTGTTTTTTGGATTTGGAAGCTGATTTCTTGTTGGGTTTTCTGGGCTTGCTGCTCAAAAAGCGCTCCTCTTAGATGCCGGTTGCAGTCAGGCTGTTTGGGCCTGCACTGGTAATCTCAACATGAACCATGTCACCGGGTTTGCCAAGCTTGCCGTCAACAATTACCGATTGTAGCCAGGGTGACCGTCCAATCAATTGACCGGGCTTACGCCCTGCCTTCTCAAGCAGAATATCGACCTTGCGACCCACGCAGTTCTGGTTGAATGCTTCCTGTTGTACATTAAGCAATGCCTGCAGTCTTTGCAGCCGGTCTGACTTGATTTCTTCAGGAACCTGATTGTCCATGTCAGCACCTGGCGTGCCCGGCCGTGAGGAATATTTGAAGGAAAATGCGGAAGCATAATTGACGGTTTCCACCAGTTTCATGGTTTCCTCAAATTCTTCTTCTGTTTCTCCGGGAAAACCAACGATGAAATCCCCTGAAATAGCCATGTCCGGACGCGATTCGCGCATTTGTTCTATGATGTGCAAATACTCGTTAACGGTATGATGACGGTTCATGTCCTTCAAGATACGGTCAGAACCGGCCTGCACAGGCAAGTGAAGATAAGGCATCAGGCAATCAAGTTCACGATGTGCGGAGATCAGGCTCTCATCCATGTCAACCGGATGGCTTGTTGTATACCGCAACCGTTCAAGGCCCGGGATTTTGGCCAGTTCCCGCAACAGTTCACCGAGGCCCCATTCGTTACCGTCAGGCCCGATGCCATGCCAGGCATTGACGTTTTGCCCGAGAAGCGTGATTTCGCGCACACCCGCTTCAACCATGGATACGGCTTCGTCGTAAATCTG
>JBCCYR010000266.1:0-4636 GCA_039189355.1 Pseudomonadota bacterium | reverse complement strand
GGTGGAGGCATAAAAATGGCTATTGAAATTCTAATGCCTGCACTTTCTCCTACAATGGAAGAAGGCAATCTTGCAAAGTGGCTCATCAAGGAAGGTGATCAGGTTTCCTCAGGCGACGTTATCGCTGAAATCGAGACCGACAAGGCCACGATGGAGGTTGAAGCTGTAGACGAGGGCACAGTCGCCAAAATTCTGATCGCCGAGGGCAGTGAAGGTGTGAAGGTAAACTCGGTCCTTGCGCTATTGGCAGCAGAGGGAGAGGACGTTTCTGCAGTTGAAGTTTCAGATGCAGAACCGGCACCTGCACCAGTAGCTGTCGAGGCAGTTGCTGAACCGGAACCATTATCTGCACCTGCAGCACCTGCATCTCCATCCATTGCCGATGATCCCGAAATCCTGCCAGGGACTGAATTTGTTACCATGTCGGTCCGTGAGGCACTTAATTCTGCGATGGCAGAAGAAATGCGCCGCGATGAAGATGTATTCGTCATGGGCGAGGAGGTTGCCGAATATCAGGGTGCCTACAAAATCACTCAGGGCCTGTTGGAAGAGTTTGGTGCACGTCGTGTTGTCGATACGCCGATTACCGAACACGGGTTTGCCGGTATCGGGGTTGGCGCTGCAATGGCCGGCCTCAAGCCGATTGTTGAATTCATGACATTCAACTTTGCCATGCAAGCCATTGACCAGATCATCAACTCTGCGGCCAAAACCCTTTACATGTCTGGCGGACAGATGGGTGCACCAATGGTGTTTCGCGGACCGAATGGTGCTGCAGCCCGAGTGGCAGCACAACATTCGCAATGCTATGCGGCATGGTACGGCCATATCCCGGGTCTGAAAGTAGTAATGCCGTACAGCGCCTCGGATGCAAAAGGGCTTCTGAAAGCTGCTATCCGTGATCCGAACCCGGTTGTGTTTCTGGAAAATGAAATCTTGTATGGCCAGTCTTTTGATGTGCCTGATGTAGCGGATTGGGTGCTTCCGATTGGCAAGGCCCGCATTCACAAACAAGGTACCGACGCCACGATTGTTTCTTTCGGAATTGGCATGAAATATGCCATCGAGGCCGCTGAAAAACTGGCGGGCGAGGGAATTGATGTCGAGATCGTGGATCTGCGTACCATTCGTCCGCTCGACATGGAAACCGTGATTGACTCCGTCAAGAAAACAAACAGGCTTGTAACGGTTGAAGAAGGTTTCCCGCAATCTTCTGTCGGAGACCATATTGCTTCCCAGATAGTACAACGTGCCTTTGATTATCTCGACGCTCCCGTCATCACGGTCTGCGGCAAGGATGTGCCGATGCCATACGCAGAAAACCTCGAGAAACTGGCTCTGCCGAACGTTGAAGAGGTTGTGCAGGCGGTAAAGACTGTGAGTTATAGATAATCCATGCAGCGCCTTGATCTCAAAACACTGCGGTACGACAAGCTCGGAAAATCCGTTCTGATCGATGGTCGTGCTGTGGTTTTGGAGATCAGCCATGAAGCACTGGAAGCGTTGACCAACCGGGAACTTACCGAGGATGAGGCAATCCGGAAAGTTGCGGACGAACAGAAACGCCTGACCCGCCTCGCCGAATGGCTGCCTGCCGATGATGGCAAAATAAACATTACAACAACCATGCTGCTGAACGGTGGCAGGTTTGAAAGCGGAGAGCAAGAAAATGCCGATTGAGATCACCATGCCCGCACTATCCCCCACGATGGAAGAGGGAAATCTCGCCAAATGGCTTGTAAAAGAAGGCGATCAGGTTTCTGCCGGTGATGTCATTGCTGAAATTGAAACCGACAAGGCGACAATGGAAGTGGAGGCCGTGGATGAGGGCACTGTTGCAAAAATCCACGTTCCGGAGGGAACAGAGGGCGTCAAGGTCAACGCGGTGATCGCTGTTCTTGCAGAGGAGGGGGAAGATGTTTCTGCTGCGGCTTCTTCAGATGTAGCTGCAAATGCTGAGCCTGTGACAGCGGAGACTCCAGCGACGCAAGATCCAGAGCCTGAGAGCATAGCAGCGCCACCGACACCAACACCAGCCACTACTCCCACTCCTGAAAAGGGTGATCGCATTTTTGCATCCCCGTTGGCCCGACGCATTGCACAACAAAATGACGTCGACCTTGGTACCATCCAGGGAAGTGGACCGCATGGACGCATAGTGAAAGCGGATGTCGAAGGAATTTCCGGAGGTTCTGTTGGGGCTTCCGCGCAAACTTCGGCGCAACCTGCAGCCAGTCAACAGGCTCCTGCTGCCACCGCCGAAGCCATGCCTGACGATCAGATACTCGCTTTCTACAAGGAAGAAGAATACGAGCTTCTTCCCCACGACAGCATGCGCAAAATCATCGCGTCCCGCCTGACGGAGTCCACGCAAACTATTCCATCCTATTTCCTGTCGATGGATTGCGAACTCGATGCAATGCTTGCACTGCGCAAGCAGATCAACTCTGCTGCACCTGTCGGAGAAGATGAAAAACCTGCTTACAAGGTTTCGGTCAACGATTTCATCATCAAGGCAATGGCGCTGGCGCTCAAGGATGTTCCCATGGCAAACGCTTCGTGGACATCTTCATCAAGACTTCTGCACAAGCATTCTGATGTTGGCGTTGCTGTTGCCATTCCGGATGGCCTGATCACACCAATCATCCGACAGGCAGAAACGAAAACCTTGTCCGTTATTTCCAACGAGATGAAGGATCTTGCAAAACGTGCCCGCGACAAGAAACTTGCTCCGCATGAATTCCAGGGTGGATCGACTGCTGTATCAAATCTGGGAATGTTCGGCGTTTCCAATTTCACATCCATCATCAACCCGCCTCATGCCTCGATTATCTCCATAGGCGCTGGCGAGCAAAAAGCGGTTGTGAAAGATGGGGCGCTATCGATGGCAACCATCATGACTGTGACATTTGCATTTGATCACCGCGTCATTGACGGCGCTCTCGGCGCACAATTGGCCGGAGCTTTCAAGAATTATATTGAGAAACCGATGGGAATGCTGGTTTAGACCACCTAGCCCTGTGTATTCGCAGTCGTTGCAGGGGGAGACTGGCTTGCAATGAAAGCAGCAATATCCTGGCCAAAGCGGGCCATCACCAGGGCGATTACCAGTGCCATGACGAGGCTTGTTGCGGCACGGATCCATCTGAGAGAGAAAAATTGACCAACTGCCCGAAAAACCAGCACCGCCATCAGGACAAAGCCTGTACCTTTCACGATCCAGGGCAGGGGCGCAATGTTGGTTACAAGATAATCTATGATATCCAAGGCTTGTCTCCGGTATGCAAAGCGTATCGCATAAACTGCGATTCTGGCAAATACAGGACAAGCAACAATGCCTGAAATTTATTTACGCCCGGCAAAAAAATCCGATGCTGCGGACCTTGCACTGCTCGACAATATCGCCGGACATGGAATTTCTCTCTGGTTCTGGCAACAGGAAACAGCTTCTGGCCGTGTGGAGCATGCCCTTGCAACGGGCCGCGAACGGATGGCAGGCAGTGATTTGATCTGTGGTTGGAAAAATTCTGTCGTGGCTTTCGATGATGATGAAATCGTGCTTGGCAACATTGCAAGTTATGTGATGCCAACCCAGAATGAGACTCTTGAGGATATCAAACAGACCGCTCCGGTCTTTGCGCCCGTTTATGAGTTGTTTGAAAAGGCTGTGGGGACATGGTTGATCGACAGTCTGGCAGTGTATCCACAAAGCCAGGGAAGGGGGATCGGCAGGCTGCTACTGGAAGACAGTTTGCTTCGGGCCAGAGAAAATGATGTCAGCAAGGCAGCACTGGTCGTCGAAGATACCAACACTTTAGCCTTGAAACTCTATTCAAACCTCGGCTTTAAAAAGCAGGACACAAAACCTTTTATAGAATTTGACGGACCATCTGAAACGAAGGAATGGCTGTTAATGACAGCCCAATTGTAAGGAATGCAACATGGCAAATGAATATGACGTTCTGATCATCGGTTCAGGCCCCGGAGGCTATGTAACGGCTATACGATCTGCACAACTTGGGCTGAAGACTGCAATTGTTGAGCGGGAACATCTGGGCGGCATTTGCCTCAACTGGGGTTGCATTCCAACAAAGGCGTTGCTCCGCACAGCAGAGGTTTACCACTATATGGAAAACGCCAAGGACTATGGCTTGTCAGCAGAAAAAGTCGGCTTTGACCCAACAGCAATCGTGAAACGCTCAAGAGGTATATCCGGACAACTTAACGGTGGTGTTGGTCATCTTCTCAAAAAGAACAAGGTGGATGTCATCTGGGGCGAAGCACGAATTTCTGGTGTTGGGGAGGTTGTGGTTTCCAAATCTGCAAAAGCCCCGATGGAGCCCCAGCATCCGGCCCCCAAAAAGGCCTTGGGCGAGGGAACTTACAAGGCCAAACACATCATTGTTGCAACAGGTGCCAGACCACGTGCAATTCCGGGAGTAGAACCGGATGGCAAACAAATATGGACCTATTTCGAAGCAATGGTTCCAGACGGCATGCCGAAATCATTGGTAATTATGGGGTCAGGCGCCATCGGCATTGAGTTTGCATCTTTCTATAACGCGATGGGTGTGGATGTGACAGTCGTGGGACTCATGGACCGGGTAGTTCCTGTAGAGGATGAGGAAATTTCCGC
>JBCCYR010000265.1:0-4646 GCA_039189355.1 Pseudomonadota bacterium | reverse complement strand
GACCTTTACGCGCTTTTTGTTGGCAACGTTGCTGACCGCATTCAATTTACAAACAAGCCATTTGTGGCGGGATGGCAACCGGTTTCGGGTCTTAAACGCGGCAACATCATTAACATTCAGAACGCACTCATCAAACAGGGATATGATGTGGGCGGCGCTGACGGCTTGGCCGGCTTTAAAACCCGCCGCTCCATCGGTGACTGGCAACAGAAAAACGGTTTGAGACCTACCTGTTTCCCGGATAAAAATCTGGCAGGCCGTTTCTAAGAAGAACTTTCGTCAGATTCCACAAACTTCGGTGGTTTATGGGCTACCACTTCCGGGACCGGACCTTCATATCTGGATAATTCAACCAGTGCAGAATGGGAGGCCGGGCCTTGTGAAAGTGAAGACGTTCTCTGGTCATGGGTGAGCACATTCGGATTGCCGTGGCGGTCCCGGTTTCCGGGGGCCTCAAAATCCGGATCATACCACGCACCGGTCCACAGGAAGATGCAGCCGTTACGGATATCTGATGTAACACGCGCACCTGCGAGACAACGCCCCCGTTTGTTGAAAACCTCTACAATGTCGCCATCCGTGATATTTCTTGCAGTTGCATCCTCCGGATGGATTAGCACCGGTTCGCGGTCCTTGACCTTGTGGCTCATGCTGAAACTCCCGTTGTCCAGCTGGCTGTGCAAACGGGTCAACGGTTGTCCGGACAACATGTAGAGGGGGTATGATTTCTGTAATCCTGCAGCCACGTCCCTCGGTGGAAACCATGTGGCTTGGCCAGGGCAATCCGCCAGTTCAAAGGACGCTATTTTTTCAGAATAGAGTTCAATTTTTCCACTGGGTGTCGGCAGTGGGTTCTTTTCGGGATCTGCGCGAAAACCAGCCAGGAAAACCTGATTGGGGGATGGGTCGGGAACAGTTACGATCTCTCCGGATATGAAAGTATCCCAATCCGGCAAGCTGACACCGGCTCTTTCGCCGTTCTCCTGCGTTTGCGCCCAGAGTTTGCGCAGCAATTCTTCCTTGCTTGATCCTTCTGTAAAAGTCTCTCTATTGCTCAAACGGGTTGCAAGATCAGCATAAATATCAAACTCAACCTTTGCTTCTCCGGGAGGGTCAACAAGTGCGGGCATCGGGATCAGTGCGTTATCAGAGCGTCCTCCGCCAAAATCCTCGCGTTCCTGGCCCGCTGCTGCTGGTAGCACGATATCGGCGTGGCGTGCCGTTGCTGTCCAGTTGATTTCATTGATGATGATCGTTTCCGGTGTCTGGAACGCTTCGTGTAAACGGTTGAGGTCCTGATGATGATGAAACGGATTACCACCTGCCCACCAAACAAGTCTTGCATCGGGAAAGGTTCCCGTTGTTCCGTTGTAAGAATACGTCCCACCCGGATCAAGCAGCATCTCGCTTATCATGGCGACTGGTAGAAACTCTTTCACCGGGTTCTGGAATTGTGGAAGTGTTCCCCATCTGAACAGACGTTCCATGTTTCCGATGTTGCCGTTAACACCGTAACCGATCGTATAACCTCCGCCCGGCAAACCGATCTGGCCGAGCATTGCAGTAAGGGTGACGGTCATCCAGAGCGGTTGCTCCCCATAGTCGGTCCTTTGCAGTCCGGCTGCCGTGGAGATCATGGTTCGGCTGTTTGTCATCTCAATTGCAAGTTTGCGGATACGCTCGGCGGGGATGGTTGATTGCTTTTCTGCCCATTCCGCATCCTTCGGGATGCCATCGGTTTTTCCAAGCAAGTAGTCGCGAACCTTGTCGAACCCTACCGTGTACCGCTCCAGAAACCCCGCATCGAACAGGTTTTCCTCGATCAGCGTATGGGCGATACCCATCATGACGGCTGTATCGGAACCCGGCAGAGGAGCAAGCCATTCTGCATCAAGGCTTTCCACCGCATCACCCTTGTGCGGGCTGATATTGATGAATCTTACACCTGCCTGTTTGCAACGTTCCAGATTTCCGACCACCCTGTGCTTGGCCAATCCGCCGTCACTTACCTGTGTGCTGCGCTCTGCCATGCCGCCAAACATGACAACAAGATCACTATGCTCCGCGATAACCGTCCAGCGGGTCGCCTGTGCCACATGGGAGCGGTATTCACCGACAATGTAAGGCATCAGCACCAGTGCTGCATTGTAACTGTAATTACCCCAGGAAGAGACAAATCCTCCCTGTGTGTTCAGAAACCGTTTCAACTGGCTTTGGGCGTGGTGAAAGCGGCCCGCACTTGACCATCCGTATGATCCGGCAAAAATCGACTGGTTGCCGTATTGCTCCCTGACACGGGAGATTTCTCCGGCAATTAGATCAAGCGCCCTGTCCCAGGAAACTTCTACAAAACCATCCTTGCCACGCAGTTTGTCCCTGTTGCCGCCGCCATCTTCCAGCCAGCTTTTGCGTATTGCCGGACGCAATACCCGGGCTGCTCCGTTGAGGCTACTCGCTATGTTGTCATTGATGGGAGACGGGTTCGGGTCATCCGGATGTCCATCGACATGGGTTAGCTTGCCATTTTCAGCATAGGCAATGCCGACACCCCAATGACTGGAGGTCAATCCTCGCAAAACATCATTCATGCGTTGATTGTTCCGGTTTCTTGCGCATATTCTTTACATTCTGGCGAAACATAAGTGCTGTCATTATCCTTGAACACAACTCCAAACAACGTTAGCTGATGATACACGGCTTTCCCTGTAACCCAACCACAAAGTTCCATACATGTCTCTCAATTTTGGTCGAACCCTTCTTGCCATTCCAGGCCCTTCTGTCATTCCCGAACGGGTGCTTAATGCCATGCACAGGCCATCACCCAATATTTACGGTGGCGAACTGGAGGAAGTTACGGATTCACTTTACCCCGATCTGAAGACCGTTGCTCGTACAAATGGAGATGTCGCCATTTACATTGCCAATGGCCACGGAGCCTGGGAAGCCGCGCTTAAAAACACACTAAAGGAAGGTGACACCGCACTGGTACTGCAGACCGGGCGGTTTGCAGAATTTTGGGGTATCATGGCGGAAAGTCATGGTATCAAAACGAAAATTCTCGATTTCGGCATGCAGGGTGATGTCAATCTGGCTGAAGTTGAGAAAGTATTGCGCGAAGATGTCTCCGGCACTATCCGAGCCATTCTTGTTGTTCAGACGGATACAGCCTCTTCCGTGAAGAATGATATTCCGAAATTGCGCCAGCTGATTACCGAATGCGGGCATGATGCACTCTTCATGGTCGACTGCATTGCATCGCTTGCCTGCGACCGGTTCAAAATGGACGAATGGGGTGTGGATGTCATGGTGGCTGGCTGCCAGAAAGGGCTGATGACGCCGGCAGGTCTTTCATTTGTCTATTTCAATGAAAAGGCAAACGAAGCCCAGAAACGTGTTTCCCCGGGCCAGTATTGGGATTGGGGGCCACGGACACGATCGGAAGTCTTCTATCAGAAGTTTCGCGGTACAGCACCGACGCATCATCTGTTTGGGCTGCGTGAAGCACTCAACATTCTGCTAAACGAAGAAGGTCTTGAAGCCGCTTGGGCAAGACATGAAACCATTGCAAAAGCTGTATGGGCCGCAGTGGAGGCGTGGGGAGCAAACGGTGAAATGCATCACAACATTTCTGATCCGGCCAAACGGTCAACTGCTGTCTCGGCCATTGCAACAAATAAGGGTGAAGCCGACAAAATCCGCGCATGGACAGAAAAAGAAGCCGGTGTAACGTTCGGCATACCGTTGGGCTTTGACGAAGAGGAAGCAAGCAGGCGTTTCCGAATTGGACACATGGGCCACCAGAACATCCCTATGATTATCGGTGCCTTGGGCGCAATTGATGCGGCCATGAAAGCGCTCGGCATCCCGCATGGCGAAAATGGATTGCCTGCTGCCACTGCAGTTCTGGCGCATCACGGAAAAAATTCGTGACCGCCATATTTGCATGGTATTCATGCCGTTAAAGCTTTATAAAGATTTTAGTAAGATTGTATTCAGTGTTTTTCCGACCAATTCAGGAACACGCTCTTGCGCCCATTAATCGTTTTGCTTCTGGCCGTAATCGTCACCGCATGCACGGCATCACCCAATACCGTTCTGGATTTGAGTGTTGCCGTCGAAACACCGCGTTTCGGTGACCATGATCCGGTTGATTGGCCCGGACGCACCCCAAATCACTACTCGGTGCACGGGATTGATGTTTCCAAATACCAGGGCGACATTGACTGGCGCAAAACAAAGCGTGGTGGTGTTGCCTTTGCCTTCATCAAGGCAACCGAAGGTGGAGATCATCTCGATGAACGGTTTCGCCAGAACTGGCATGCAGCCGGACAAGCCGGCATGCCAAGAGGCGCTTATCACTTCTATTATTTCTGCCGTACGGCAGCAGAACAGGCACGGTGGTTCATTCGCAATGTGCCACGTGACCCGAAGTCCCTGCCACCTGTACTCGACATGGAGTGGAATCATACTTCCAAGACCTGCAAAAAGAGACCTTCTGCAGCAAAAGTACGGTCGGAAATGCGTACTTTCCTGAGAATGGTCCAGTTACACTACGGGAAGAAACCGCTGATCTACACAACTGTGGATTTCTACAAGGATAATCACCTGCATCTGATCCTGGATCATGAATTCTGGCTGCGCTCGGT
>JBCCYR010000264.1:0-4652 GCA_039189355.1 Pseudomonadota bacterium | reverse complement strand
TTTATTGCTTTGGCCTGCAGCATTCGCTTTTCAGGCAACGGGAGAATTGTAACTTGTCATATGCTGGTGACATTACCTGCATGGATTGCTGGAATGCTCTTGAGGAGCATCCTGATGCGCAACTCATAGATGTAAGAACATCAGCAGAATGGATATTTGTCGGTTTTCCTGTGCTTGACCGGATTGGTAAGGCAACACTCATGGTGGAGTGGCAACAATATCCTGCAATGCAGGTAAATTCTGATTTTGTCTCGGCTGCTGTTGAAGCACTTGATGCGGCGGGTGCGGACAAGAATGCCAGGATTTATACGCTTTGCAGGTCCGGTGTCCGGAGCATTTCAGCTGCGCAGGCGCTTACGCAAGCCGGCTATGGCAGTGTCTACAATGTCTTGGGCGGGTTTGAGGGAAACCCGAATGAAACCGGCCATAGAGGGACGGTTTCGGGATGGAAACATGACGGATTGCCGTGGAAGCAACAGTAGGAGGTGATTGCAACCAAAAAAAATCAGAGTCCGAAGAAGAATGGAAAAAAATAACGGGAGCATCTTGGAATATGAATGACTTGGGTATTCACAGCGAAAATTTTTTTAAAAACAACGAGGAAGCGGCAGATAATAGTAGCTGGTTAAAATGCCCTGAACCTGATTTGGGAGGCCTGCGGAACAAAATGTCTGAAAAGTTGCGGTTGGATAACGCAGCGTCAGCATGTACAGATAACAAAAAGGAAAAAGAAATGGGCAAAAAGGCGTCGGGGGGCGGCAAGCAAACTCTGGAAAAAAGTTGGGAGAGGGTTATTGCCCAGCTCAAAACCCAACTTGGTGCGGATGTATTCAATAGCTGGTTCGGAAGACTGAAACTGTGTGGAATGGATGGCGGTGTCATTGTGTTGAGTGTACCGACAGCGTTCCTGAAAAGCTGGATTACGTCAAAATACAGAGACAAGCTGCTTGAGTTGTGGCAGGCAGAAGACAGTTCTGTTTTGCGTATCGATATCTCAATTCGAAAGCCCGTTGTTCAAAGTTGTGTTGCGAAGGCGCGAAAGGAAAAAGAAGAATCCGATAGCGAAAAACAGGCTCAAAACGGGAAACTGGGTGCGATTGGCACAACTGGTGCTGTCCGCGGAACCATTCGCAGGCTTGAGCAGACATCAGGTTTTTCCGGTTCGCCGCTTGATCCGAAACACACATTCGAAACTTTTGTCGAAGGGCAGTCAAACCGCATGGTTCATGCCGCTGCACGAACCATTGCAGAAGACATAACTGCCTCACACTTCAATCCGCTTTTCATTCATGCGGGCGTTGGTTTGGGTAAAACCCATGTGCTGCAGGCAATTGCATGGCGTGCACGCAGTCGTAATCCGAAGGCGCGTGTACTTTACCTGACCGCTGAATATTTCATGTGGCGCTTTGCCTCCGCTATCCGGGACAAGACGGCACTTACCTTGAAAGAGTCTCTGCGCGACATTGATATCCTGCTAATTGATGACATGCAGTTTCTGCAAGGACAGGCGATACAGGCCGAGTTCTGCCATCTACTCAATGACCTGATTGACAGTGCGCGCCAGGTTGTGGTTGCTGCAGACCGCCCTCCTACAGAACTTGAAAGCCTCGATGAGCGCGTCCGCTCCCGTCTGAAAGGTGGTGTGACACTTGAAATCAAGTCGCCGGATTATGAACTGCGCAAGCAGATCTTGAATTCCCGCTACGAGGAAGCGAAGCTTGAGCAACCTGGTTTGGAAATTCCTGAGGACATTCTTCATTATGTGGCCCGTCAGGTATCTTCCAACGGCAGGGATATTGAGGGTGCATTCAACCAGTTGCTGGTTCAGCACCAGTTCTCTGAAGGCAACATGAGCCTGGAGGAGCTTGACCGG
Source organism: Pseudomonadota bacterium (assembly GCA_039189355.1). Classification (GTDB taxonomy): domain Bacteria; phylum Pseudomonadota; class Alphaproteobacteria; order Rhizobiales; family Rhizobiaceae; genus JAALLB01. The sequence goes on along the minus strand of JBCCYR010000264.1, from coordinate 2,779 downwards.
ATACTCTCTCATCTTGTGAAGTCTGCGGATTCCAAACGGGTGCGTATCGAGGATATTCAACGGATTGTCGCCCGGCAGTTCAACGTCTCGAAAAATGACCTGCTCTCAAACCGGAGAACACGTGTCATTGTTCGGCCAAGGCAAATCGCGATGTATCTGGCGAAAGTCATGACACCAAGATCGCTTCCGGAAATCGGACGCAGATTTGGGGGACGTGATCACACAACCGTATTGCATGCGGTCCGGAAGATAGAATCGCTCACCTCGGAAGACCAGAAGCTGGCGCACGAGATAGAACTGCTCAAACGGCTGATCCTAGAATAGGACAAACAGGGAGCTGTTGACTGGGGGAAACTGAGCCAATCGCTTGTTTTCCCCAGGAAGCATTGACCAGCCACCTCTCAAACCTTGAAAAAGCTTAAATAATTCATCACTGTGTTAATCGCTATTCGGCTTCTGCCATCAGGCATTCAAGCGATTAATTCACCAAGGATTTAGTATCTCATGCGTGTTACCCTGGAGCAGTCAAATCTTCTCAAATCGCTGGGGCATGTTTATCGTGTCGTTGAAAGAAGAAACACGATTCCCATTCTTTCCAACGTACTTTTGCGTGCGGAAGGCAATGAACTGCACCTCAAGGCAACGGACCTGGATCTGGAAATCTTTGAGAAAACACCTGCTGCAGTTGAAAAGGCGGGAGCAACAACTGTACCTGCACACATGCTGTATGAGATCGTACGCAAGCTTCCTGCAGGCTCAGAGGTGATGCTATCGGTCGAGGATGATGCTTCAACGGTAAAGCTGACCTCTGGACGCTCACAATTCACACTTCAGATGCTGCCGGTTGAAGACTTCCCGGACATATCGGCAGGCGATTTCAGCCACTCGTTTTCAATGGCGACCGGGGAAATCCGCAAACTTATCAATCACACGCAATTTGCAATTTCGACTGAGGAAACCCGCTACTATCTCAACGGCATCTTTTTACATACCGTTGAGGAGGATGGTGAAACGCTCATCCGCGCTGTTGCAACAGACGGGCATCGTCTGGCACGGTCCCAAACGCAGGCGCCGGATGGTTCCGTCGGTATGCCTGGTGTTATCGTGCCGCGCAAGGCAGTTGGCGAAATTCAGCGCCTAGTTGAGGATCCGGACGCTGCAGTCCTGGTAGAATTGTCTGACTCCAAAATCCGGCTGAGCGTTGGCGAGACGATTCTCACTTCAAAGCTGATTGATGGAACATTTCCTGACTATAACCGTGTGATACCTGCCGGAAATGACAAGGAACTGCGCATGGACCGCGCAACGTTTGCCAGTGCCGTTGACCGTGTTTCGACTATTTCGTCGGAACGGGGGCGTGCAGTAAAACTGCAGCTTTCTGACAGCCAGATGGTCCTTTCCGTGAACAATCCTGATTCAGGTACTGCGGAAGAAGAGATAGCTGTCGGCTACTCGTCTGACGGGCTCGATATCGGATTTAACTCGCGCTACTTGCTTGATATCACCAACCAGCTCACCGGAGATGAGACAATATTCATGTTGTCGGATCCGGGTTCACCGACGCTGATAAAAGACCCCGAAGAAACCGGCGCAATTTATGTTCTCATGCCCATGCGGGTATAGCGCTACGTTTAATGTTTGCGTGAAAGTGCTGCAGATTTGAATTCTGTCTACATCGAACAACTAAAGCTGACGACATTCAGAAATTACATTTCTGCCAGAATTGAAGCCGATCCGCGCCATGTCGTGTTAACCGGTGAGAACGGTGCCGGAAAGACCAATATTCTTGAAGCGATATCGTTTCTTTCTCCCGGAAGGGGCATGCGCCGCGCAGCTTATGATACTGTGGGAAAGAACGGTGAAAGCGGTGCCTGGACTGTTTTTGCAAAATTGAATGGCCCACAGGGTGAGGCAAATATTGGAACCGGGCTTCAGGAAACAGCCCACGGTGTAGAGACCCAAAGACGGGTTCATGTAAACGGTGCGCTTGCCAAAACATCGGAAGCCTTGCTGGAACACTCCAGAATCCTGTGGCTGACACCGTCGATGGACGGGCTTTTTACCGGTCCGGCATCAGACAGGCGCAGGTTCCTGGACCGGATGGTACTGGCAGTAGATCCGCAGCACGGCAGACGGGTAGGCGATTTTGAAAAATCCATGCGGGCCAGAAACAAACTGTTGGCTGAAGACTATCCTGACCCTGCATGGCTGGATGCAACTGAAGCCCAACTGGCGGAACTGGGTATTGCCGTTGCATCAGCACGGCATGAACTGGTCACGTTGCTATCTGCCGTGATCGTGAAAAACAATGACCCGGCATCTCCCTTTCCCGATGCTTTGGTTTCATTATCGGGAACGCTTGAGGCGGAAATCGGGGACTTTGCTGCAAGTGATCTTGAGCTTGAATATCTCGAAAGACTGAAAAATAACCGCCGCATTGATGCACGGGCCGGTCGGACACTGGAAGGTCCTCATCGTTCTGACCTGACAGTTCACCATAGGCCGAAGTCAATGCCGGCAGCACAATGTTCGACAGGCGAACAAAAGGCACTGCTGATTGGTCTTTTGCTGGCTCATGCAAGGCTGGTGGGTGAAATGGTTGGCTTTGCACCAATTCTGCTACTGGATGAAATCGCTGCGCATTTGGATGATGGCAGGCGCGCTGCACTTTATGACATGATCGATGCATTGGGGTGTCAGGCCTGGATGACCGGTACTGACAGGGATCTTTTCAGGGCATTGGACAACCGGGCAAATTTTTTAACGGTTGAGAACGGTA
>JBCCYR010000263.1:0-4668 GCA_039189355.1 Pseudomonadota bacterium | reverse complement strand
GGGAGCCGACATTGAAAGCTGTCGGTTGCATCCCTATAAACAGATAAAATGAATTTCCATTCTTAAAAGGAATATAAATGCCTTGGAGCAATCAAAGTGGTGGAGGCGGCGGCCCTTGGGGCGGCGGCGGAAACAATGGCAGCAATGGCGGAGGCGGCGGCCCTTGGGGACAAGGCGGCGGTAATCGCCCACCCCGTGGTGGCGGCGGAGGCGGAGGTAATCCCCCTGACCTCGAAGACATTATCCGCAAAGGGCAGGACCAGCTTCGCAGGGCCATGCCGGGGGGTGGAGGTTTCAGCCCGCTTACAGTCGGTATTGGCGTTGTCGTATTACTTGGGCTTTATCTCACCCAGGCATTTTATACCATTCAGGAAGATGAGTTGGGCGTAGAACTCCGTTTCGGGAAGCCGAAACAGGAAGTATCGACTGCAGGTCTTCACTTCCATCTATGGCCTATAGAAACTTATGAAGTCGCGAACACTGCTGAGAACCAGATCAACATTGGTGCAACTGGCCGTTCCGGAACGGTCGGGATGATGTTGTCAGGTGACCAGAACATCGTGGATGTGGCGTTCTCGGTTCTTTATCAGGTGACGTCACCTAATGATTTTCTCTTCAACGTGCGTGATCCGGAAGGCATGGTCCGTCAGGTAGCGGAAAGCGCCATGCGTGAGGTTGTCGGCAAACGCCCGGCCCAGGACATTTTCCGTGATGCTCGTGCCGGTATTGCCGATGAAGTTCGGTCAATTACGCAGTCCACGCTCGACAGTTACGGCGCAGGTCTGAACATCAATGCTGTCAACATCGAGGATGTGGCACCACCTCCGGGTGATGTGGCGGACGCCTTTGACGAAGTTCAGCGTGCTGAACAGAACGAAGACCAGTTCATTGAAGAAGCCAACCAGTATTCCAACCGGATTCTCGGTCAGGCCCGCGGTGAAGCTGCTCAAATCCTTGAAGATGCTGCAGCCTACAAAAACCGGGTCGTGGAAGAAGCAAAGGGTGAAGCCCAGCGGTTCATCTCCGTTTATGACGAGTATGCGAAAGCTCCGGAAGTAACCCGCAAGCGTCTTTTCCTGGAAACAATGGAGAAGGTACTTGGCGACTCAAACAAGGTGATTGTTGAACAGGGAGGAGGGCAAGGCGTTGTTCCGTACCTGCCGCTGCCTGAAATCAACAACCGCCGCACTCAGACACAAGGAGCACAGTAATGTCTAATCGTATGCCAATCATACTTGTGGTGCTCGCACTGATCGCCTATGTCGGTTACAACTCAATATTCGTTGTGAACGAACGTGATCAGGCCATCGTTTTGCGCTTCGGTGAAATCCAGCGTGTAGAAACCGAACCTGGCCTTTATTTCAAATTGCCGGCAAGCATGTTCGGTCTGGACACTGTTCAGATCATCGAAGACCGCCTGTTGCGCTTTGATCTGGACGATATCCGTGTTCAGGTGTCTGGCGGTAAGTTTTATGAAGTGGATGCATTCCTCACGTACCGGGTAGCGGACGGAAGAAGGTTCCGAAGCCAGGTTTCCGGTAACCTGACACTTGCCGAACAACGTCTGCGTACACGTCTGGATGCTGCCCTCCGCCGGGTTTACGGTCTGCGCGGGTTTGAGGCAGCCCTTTCAGAAGAGCGTCTTGCAATGATGCGTGAAGTGCGCGACCAGTTGCGCCCGGATGCTACTTCGCTTGGTCTCGAAATCGAGGATGTGCGGATCCGCCGGACAGACCTTACTGCTGAAGTTTCCGACCAGACATTTGCGCGCATGCGCTCAGAGCGTCTGGCAGAAGCAGAACGCCTTCGTGCTCGCGGTCAGGAAGCAGCGCGCCGGATCAGGGCCCGTGCTGACCGTCAAGTTGTGGAAATCAAGGCTGCTGCCCAGCGTGACGCAGAAATTCTTCGTGGTGAAGGTGAAGGTGAACGGAACGGGATTTTTGCGGATGCTTTTGGTCGCGATCCGGAGTTTTTCGAGTTTTACCGCTCGATGACTGCATACAGTCAGGCGCTACAGGAAAACGGAACCACAATGGTTCTGTCTCCAAATTCAGATTTCTTCAGGTATTTTCAGGACCCGAATGGTGCTGCTATTCAGCAACAGCGGTAAGCATCGCCTTTGGAAAGCCTGAATGAGTGATCTGATTGTCGCCATCGGCCTTGTACTTGTCCTGGAAGGGCTGATTTATGCAGTGTTTCCAGGCAGCATGCGCAAAATGGTGGAAGAAATGGCAAGGCTGCCTGATGCCAGTTTGCGTTCGTTTGGACTGGGAGCGCTTTGTGTAGGCGTGTTTATCGTCTGGCTTGTACGCGGATAAAATATTGTTTGCAACAAAGCGACATAATCTATCGTTACTTGTTCAAAGTAGATAACGTACAAAACAAGAGTACGTGAATTTGGCAATCAAATGCAGAAAATTTGGCAAATCCTGCTAGTTTATGCAGAAATTTAAATACCATATTAATGGAGGATTTTCGGATGATGGATATAACAGGAAAACTTTATGGTTTTACCCGTTTGCCAGTCGTTCTGGGGTTTGCTGCGGCATTGGTAATCGGCCAGCCGGCTACCCCGTATTTTGACACGAATGCCTACGCGCAAGGGCCGGCGTCTGTTGCCGACCTTGCGGAAAACCTGATGTCTGCGGTTGTAAACATTTCCACAGCCCAGAAAGTTGCTGACCGCCGTAGCGGCAACAATGTACCAATTCCCCGTGTTCCGGACGGTTCTCCTTTCCAAGAGTTCTTTGACGACCTGTTTCCGCAAAACCCGGAAGGCAACAACAATAACCGCACGCCAAGAACTCGCCAGTCACTGGGTTCGGGGTTTGTAATTGATGCGGAAGAAGGTCTGGTTATCACAAATTATCATGTGATTGCAGAGGCAGATGAAATCACCGTCAACTTCGCGGATGGCAGCAAGCTGGTTGCCGAACTCGTGGGGACAGACCCCAAAACAGATATTGCGGTTTTGAGGGTAAAACCTGAAACGCCGCTGACCGCTGTTTCTTTCGGTGACTCGGAAGAAGCCCGTATCGGCGACTGGGTAATGGCGATCGGTAATCCTTTTGGTCTTGGCGGTACTGTAACCCTCGGGATTGTTTCAGCCGTTGGTCGGGATATTTCATCTGGTCCGTATGACAATTTCATCCAGACTGATGCATCGATCAACCGGGGTAACTCCGGTGGTCCGCTGTTCAACATGAAGGGACAAGTTGTCGGCATCAATACTGCGATTATCTCACCTTCTGGCGGTTCAATCGGGATTGGCTTTTCAATTCCTGCCAATCTTGCCACTGGCGTCATTGACCAGCTTGTGGAGTTTGGCGAAACCCGTCGTGGCTGGCTTGGGGTGCAAATCCAGACAGTTACAGATGAGATTGCCGAAAGCCTTGGGCTCGAAAAAGCCTCAGGTGCCCTTGTCAGCGGTGTCGTGAAAGATGGTCCGGCAGAAGCCAGCGGACTGCAATCCGGCGATGTTATCCTGACATTTGACGGAAAGGATGTTGTGCAAATGCGTGACCTTCCGATCATTGTTGCGGAAACGGCTGTGGACAAGGAAGTGGATGTTGTTGTCCTGCGCAAGGGTGAAAAGAAAACCATCGGCGTTAAACTTGGCCGTCTGGAAGATGGTGAGAAGCAGCTTGCTTCCCTTTCAACAGGTCAGGAAGAAGAGGCTGAAGAGCCAACTACAAAGACCCTGCTTGGTCTTAAACTTTCCGAGATCACCGATGAAACACGTGCTGATGCAAAAATCGGTGAGGATGTGAAAGGCCTTTTCATCAATGAGGTTGAAGGTGGTTCTGCTGCACAGGACAAAGGCATTCGCGCAGGTGAAGTGGTCATGCAGATTGGTCAGGAGCCGGTGGAAAACCTGACCGATGCCGAAAAACAGATCGCAAACCTGAAAGAGCAGGGGCGTAAGAATGCGCTTCTCATGGTTGGCAGCCCGACCGGTGATATCCGGTTTGTTGTCGTGCGCATTGAATAGCTTCAAATTGCAAGCTGAGCGAACAAGGGGCCATAAGGGCCCCTTTTTTGGTTCTGGAGGCTAAAGCGAATCCTGTCGTATAGATATAAAACTTTGACCGCAGTTCAGATGTCGTATTAGGTTGCTTTCAAATTACGACGTCTTGGGTTCCAGGTAGTTTGGAGCATAACAAATGTTGATCCAGGAAACAGAAAGTTTCGTTTTTTACCTTTGTCCTGATTATCCGATGGTTCCGCTCGCTTCCGCCATTGAAGTGCTGAGCGTGTTCAATGAAGTTCTGGGTTACAAAAAATACGACTGGATGTTTGCCTCGCTGGACGGGAAGCCGGTAGCGGCAGCAAACCTGATTGCTTCTTCAGTTCAACTATCATTGCCTGAGTTACGCAAGCTGTTGCCGACAGGAAAACGTCCCCGGTCCGTCATGATCTGCTCAGGTATTGATGTCCACTTGCATGCAAACAAGTCACTATTTGCATGTTTGCGGGAATGTGCGGGGCAAAAAATCCTGGTAGGTGGGATATCAACCGGCACATATCTGATCGCATCTGCGGGTTTGTTGAATGGCAAACATTGTGTTGTCCATTGGGAAATCATGGAAAAATTACGCAAGGAGTTCCCTGATCTGTACATTCTGCCGGACCTCTATGAAATCGATGGCGGTTTCTGCACCTGTGCTG
>JBCCYR010000262.1:0-4674 GCA_039189355.1 Pseudomonadota bacterium | reverse complement strand
TATTTCGAAGGGTTTTGTCTCACCCGGTAGAGTTGAACTCATTCAAGCCATCTCAACGGCCCAGTTTCAACAAGCGCATGATCAGGAATATGGGCACCACAATCGCAGCTCCCCACAGGACCGTTCTTTATCTGGCCGTGCCCATGACACTGGCCTACATCTCCACACCTTTGCTCGGTCTGGTTGACACGGCAGTTGTGGGTCAGTTCGGTGATCCGGCCCTTATCGGTGGATTGGCAGTCGGTGCCATCATCATTGATCTCGTCTTCACGACATTCAATTTCCTGCGGGGAGGAACGTCTGCGCTGACGGCACAGGCGCTTGGAGCAGGAGATGAAAAGGAAAAGCAGGCGGTTCTGTTCCGGGCATTGGCGATAGGAATTGTGGGTGGCATCATCATGGTCTTTGCCAGTCCGTTCGTTCTCTGGGTGGGCCTATGGTTCATGTCACCGGGTGAAGCGGTGTCAGACGCTACCAGCACGTATTTTCTGATTCGCATGTTGTCCGCTCCGTTCGCATTGGGAAACTACGTTATTCTCGGCTGGTTGCTGGGTTTAGGAAAGTCAGGCACCACTCTTGCTGTGCAATTACTTCTGAACGGCACAAACATCATTTTGAGCATTGTCTTGGGGCTGTGGCTTGAATGGCAGATTGAAGGGGTCGCCATTGCAACAATCATCGGCGAGGTTTTGGCGTTTGTTGTGGGGTGTATTGTCTGCTGGCGGATGCTCGATCACTCGATCCGGCCGTCCCGCACCCGTATCATGAACTGGGACGCTTGGCGACGGTTGATCAATCTCAATACGGACATCATGATCCGCTCCTTTGCGTTGCTCTTTGTCTTTGCCTATTTCACGGCACAAGGGGCTGCTTTCGGTGAAATTACGCTCGCCGCAAATGCAGTGCTTATGCATTTCTTTTTTGTTGCATCATATTTCCTCGACGGACTGGCGACTGCAGCTGAGCAGATCATCGGTCGCGCGATTGGTGCCCGCTATCGCAATGGATTCTGGAAAGGGTTTAACCTCACGCTTTTCTGGAACGCTGTTATGGCAGTCGCATGCGGGGTCGTTTTATGGTCTGTCGGTCCATGGCTGATTATGATCATCAGCAGCAACGAAGCAGTGCAACAGGCTGCCTTTATGTACATGATATGGGCAGCGCTAATCCCGCTTACATCAATGCTTGCCTTTCAGCTTGATGGTGTATTCATCGGGGCAACCTGGTCCCGCGACATGACTGTCATGATGCTAGTCTCATTGGTGGGCTACATGATTGTATGGTATTTCGTAAAGGAACCCTTCGGCAATCACGGCCTTTGGCTCGCACTTCATTCTTTCATGATTTTCCGGGGCGTTACACTTGCCCTGCGCCTTGGTCCAAGGGTCAGGCAGACGTTTCCCTAAAGCCAGTCGCTGTTTTTGCTGCCGACGAGCTTGCTGATGTTTTCACTACCGGTTTGGTCGAGATGTTTCGACAAGCCTTTCACAATATTGGAAGGCAGACACGGGCCTGCGTAAACCATACCTGTATAAAGCTGAATCAGACTTGCACCTGCTTCAATCTTGGAAATCGCGTCTTGGGCACTGGAGATGCCGCCGACACCAATAAGCGGGACGGCGTTACCCAGCCGCTTGTACATCTCCGCCAGAATGCGTGTTGATTTTTCAAACAGCGGTTGCCCGGAAAGGCCACCTGCCTCGCTGGCATGGGTTTTGTATTTCAGCATGTCCCGGTCCAGAGTTGTATTGGACACGATGAGTGCGGAAAGTTTCGACGCCTTTACAACAGATGCAATTTCATCCAGTTCACTTGTTTGAAGGTCCGGAGCGATCTTGAGGAAAACGGGAACGGTCTTGCTGTTTTTCGACGCATTTTCTTCTACCCGGGAAAATATCCGGTTGAGCAGAACCTCAAGTGCTTCTGCTGCCTGGAGGTTCCGAAGGCCCGGTGTATTTGGCGAAGAAATGTTGGCTGTAAAGTAGGATGCAACATTGTAAAACGTATCAATTCCGGCCTCATAATCGGCAACGAAATCTTCTGAATCCTTGTTGGCACCAATGTTTACGCCGACAATGCCACCATTGGCTCTTCGTGCCTGCAACCGTGCCAAAGCCGCTGCGTGTCCCTCGTTGTTAAAGCCAAGGCGGTTGATGATCGCCTTGTCGCCTGTAAGGCGGAATACGCGCGGTTTCGGATTTCCCGGCTGTGCCTTTGGAGTGATCGTGCCGACTTCCGCAAAGCCGAAACCCAGTTTCAAAATGGCATCCGGTACTTCTGCATTTTTGTCGTATCCAGCAGCAAGGCCAACAGGGTTCGGGAATTCAATATCCGCGATTGAAACGTTCAACCTTTCGTCCTTTGGCAAGCTTGCTGGAGGAATGATGCCGGTCTTTAACCCCATCAATGAAACGTTATGAGCCTTTTCCGGTGACAGTGCGAAAAGGGCAGGCTGAGCCAGATCAAACAGTCCCATCAAAAATTCTCCGGAAAACGGTGCCCGCCATCCGGCAGGTCTGCAAGTTCAACGATTGAAACAGCATCATCCGTTTTCAACTCCGCATAAAGATGCGGAAACAGTGCCCCGCCACGGGACGGTTCCCATTTCAGCTTGTCGCCGAACCCGTCGGCATCAAACGTTACAAGCAGCAGATTTGTTTGCCCGTGAAAGTGCTTGGCAGCTGTTTCCCTGACCTGTTCTGCTGTCGAGAAATGAATATACCCATCAGCAAGATCAACCGGCGCGCCTTCAAATACGCCGGACTTGACAGCTTCGCCCCACTGGGATTGCGTCACGATTTTATAAATCTTGGTTGTCAAGTTCAGGACTGCTTCTCGATAATCCGGTTCAGGAAACGGTTGATATTGGCCCGGCTTTCGCGAGCCTGTTCAAGCTGTTCGAAATACTGGAATACATGACATCCGCCAGGATAGACATCAAGTTCCACATCTTTCTGGGATTTTACCCAACTGTTTGCCATGAAAACGGAATCATCGAGCAACGGATCCCGCGTCCCGACTGTAAAATGGGCAGGTGGCATGTCATGCAGGCTTGCATAAAGGGGGGATACATCCGGATCACGCTTGTCTTCATCGTTTTGCAGAAAACAGTTTCCGAAGTTCACCATGTCCTTGTGGCGCAGGATCAGGTTGCTGTTGAAATTGGCGGCACTCGGCGTCATGCCAAGGTCAAACGCTCCGGCGATCAAGACGGCGGCGTGATAGGGTGTTGTTTCGTGATTGTCTCGAAGCCTCAAAAGTGCATTCGCTGCAAGATGCGCACCGGCACTTTCACCGCCGATTGCCAGAAATGCGGTGTTGAACTTTGCAGAACCTTCCTGTGCGAGCCATAGTGCTGCGGCTTCACAATCATCAGGTCCCGCAGGATACGGATTTTCAGGCGCGAGGCGATATTCAACAGAGATACAGGTCAGTCCTGTTGCATTTGCGATTTCCTTCAAGCGCTGGTCCTGCATGTCGGCATTTCCGTAGACCCATCCGCCGCCATGAAAATGCAGAAACACGCCACGCTCGTCCTGGTTGTCAGGACGAATAGCACGCATTGGAATACTGCCGGCTTTGCCCGCGATTTCAAAATCTTCCGCAGCAGGATCAAAGGGCTCAGGTGGGAAAATGCCTTTCCCTTCGCGCCTGGCCTGACGCACCACATCGCGTGGCAAGTCCCACAGTTCGGGCCCTGCTTCGATTGCTGCAATTATCTGCTGGTTGAAGGTACTGGTGTCATCCGGAGTTTCCTGCAATTCCACGTTGGTAAGTTCAAGCAGAGGCATTTGCAGTATCCCTCTTTTTCAAGTTTTTGAGCATAGCTTCCACAAACCTCACAAAGGCCAGCACGACGAAAAATACAGCCGCACCCAATACACCGGTGCTTATGGGCTGTATCTGATCCACGATGCCAGGAATTTGCAGGCTTGTTTCATCACCATTATTGGGCACGAAGTCCGGACCTGCGATTGTCATTATCAACAATGAACCTGTGAACACAAAAGCGGCCAGCACACTCATGCCCATCTCGAAACCTTTTGTTTCAGACATCCAGATCCGGCAAACCGTTAATGGAAACAGACTAGCAGCCGTCAGGGCGATTGCGGCAGTAAAGAAATGCTCCGCATTGTACACCGCATAATGCGTTGTTAGCACTGCCAAAGCTGCAAACAACATGATGAAAAAACGATTCATGAAGAGTTGAATGCCCGGTGGGGATTTTTGTCTTATGAGACGTTTGTAGACATCCGCTGTCATTGTATTGGCCATAACCAGTATCAACCCGTCCACTGTCGTGAAAATTGTTACGAGAGCTCCTGTTACCAGGATCACCGTAATCAGTTCCGGCAAGTTGCTCAGTACGGGGAAACTCAGCATCAGATAGTCCGGATTTATCGTGATATCACTCAACGAGACAAAATATTCGCCACTCTGGCCACAAGCCGCAATTGCTTCTGTGCTGCTTGATATCAGACTGCCGCAAATCATGATGAGTGGGATGTTCTGATTGCCACTCAGGTCAAAAACCCATGGAACTTCATTCTCGAGATCGCCAAGCTGCAATCCAAGCAGGGTGGTATAGAGGTCCAGTTTCGCAAAAACCGCAATTGCCGGTATCGCTGTCAGAACCAAGGCAACAAACAAAAAAGCCCAAACTCCGGCCTTGCG
>JBCCYR010000261.1:0-4678 GCA_039189355.1 Pseudomonadota bacterium | reverse complement strand
TTTATCGTCTATCAATATAATATTATTTAGTCGATATCACTAGAAAATTATAAAATAAAGGAAAACAGACTTTTTCTGGTGGAATATTATTAACCCACGAATGATCCGGATATCTGACATGAAGCAACGCCAGAACAAACAAGCCCTTCGGGAGCAAATCCGGGATGCTACGCTTGCCGAAGAAGGAGAGATCTTAAGATATCTAATAGGTATTGCAGACCTGTCGCGCGATACGCGGCAGAAAATTTCCAAGGATGCAGCCACCCTGATCCGTGAAATCCGGGACGCAGGCGATACGGGCTTGATGGAAACCTTTCTTGCAGAATATGGCCTCTCAACGGAAGAAGGCATTGCCCTGATGTGTCTGGCAGAAGCACTTCTGCGTGTTCCGGATGCAGAAACAATTGATGCGCTTATTGAGGACAAGATTGCACCTTCAGACTGGGGCAAGCATCTTGGCCATTCAAGTTCTTCACTTGTGAACGCATCTACCTGGGCCCTGTTGTTGACCGGCAAGGTTCTGGCTCATGACGACGAGGGCATGCTCGGTGCGCTGCGAAGCGTTGTGAAACGCTTGGGAGAGCCGGTTATCCGAACTGCTGTAAGTGGAGCCATGCGGGAGATGGGAAAGCAGTTCGTGCTGGGCCGCGATATTGCTGAAGCGATGGACAATGCGGTGCAATACGAAAAGCAGGGTTTCACCTATTCATATGACATGTTGGGAGAGGCTGCGCGTACCGAAGAGGATGCCAAGCGCTATCATCTCTTCTATTCCGAGGCGATCGGTGCCATTGCGAAGGCATGTACCTCGGAGGATATTCGGGAAAATCCAGGGATATCCGTCAAGCTTTCAGCGCTTCATCCGCGGTATGAATTACAGCAGCGAAAACGCGTGATGGAAGAGCTCGTCCCGCGAACGCGATCACTTGCCCTGCTTGCCAAATCTGCCGGAATGGGTTTCAACATTGATGCTGAAGAAGCCGACCGGCTTGATCTCTCCCTTGATGTCATTGAAGCTGTTCTTGCCGATCCGTCCCTGAAAGATTGGGACGGATTTGGTGTGGTTGTTCAGGCGTACGGCCAGCGTACATCTTTTGTACTCGACTGGCTGTATGATTTGGCTGAGCGGCTGGACCGGAGGATCATGGTCCGTCTGGTAAAAGGCGCTTACTGGGATACGGAGATAAAACTCGCGCAGACCCTGGGAATCGAGGGGTTCCCGGTTTTCACCCGCAAGCCTTCGACAGATGTTTCCTACATTGCCAATGCCCGCAAACTGTTGCGCATGACAGACCGGATTTACCCGCAATTTGCCACTCACAACGCACATACGGTCTGCAGCATACTTGAACTGGCTCAAGACAATCAGTCATTTGAGTTCCAGCGTCTGCACGGGATGGGAGAGACGCTTCACTCCAAGGTGCTTGGGGACAACGAAACCAGATGCCGCATTTATGCACCGGTCGGTGCGCATCGCGATCTGCTTGCCTATCTCGTACGGCGGTTGCTGGAAAACGGCGCAAACAGCTCATTTGTAAACCAGATTGTCGATGAAGACGTTGCCGCTAAAGACATCGCCAGCGATCCTTTTGAAACTGTCGAAGAATATATTGCGTCGTCCGCAAATCCGGCAATTGCGAAGCCCGCGGCAATTTATGGAAAAGAGCGAACAAACGCCAAAGGCTGGAATCTTGCGGATGCGGCTGATGTGCAAGAGATTGAAAACGCCCGTACCTCTTTTGGGAAACATCCCTGGGAAGCAGTCCCGCTCATAGCTTCCGGGTCCGTCTCAGGCACAGAAAAACTGACAATCGTCAATCCCGCTGATCATGATGAGACGGTTGGAACAGTGATTGAAGCGGGTAATGAAGAGGTTGGTCTGGCATTGTCCGTGGCCAAAACCTGGGAAGACGAGACGCCGGAAAAAAGAGCATCAACTCTCAGGAAAGCTGCCGATCTCTATGAGGAGAATTTTAGCGAATTGTTTGCCCTGCTTTCCAGAGAGGCAGGGAAGACCCTGTTGGATTGCATAGGCGAACTTCGCGAAGCCGTCGACTTTCTAAGATATTACGGGGGTGAAGCCGTTCGTCTCGGGAACAAAGACGCGTGCGGGATATTCACCTGTATTTCACCATGGAATTTCCCACTGGCAATCTTCACAGGCCAGATTGGTGCTGCATTGGCTGCAGGAAACGGCGTTATTGCAACGCCTGCGGAAACCACGCCGCTCATAGCTTACCGCGCGGTTCAACTGCTGCATGAAGCTGGCGTTCCAAGAGATGTTCTGCAACTGCTCCCCGGCAAGGGCAGTATCGTTGGAGCGGCTCTGACTTCGGATGACCGCGTTGGTGGTGTTTGCTTTACAGGTTCCACAGCTACTGCCCGGATTATCAATCGTTCAATGGCAGAAAGCATCAATCCGGCTGCACCGCTGATTGCAGAGACCGGTGGTTTGAATGCGATGATTGTTGATTCAACTGCGCTTCCCGAACAGGCAGTAAGGGATATTCTTGCTTCTGCCTATCAAAGCGCCGGGCAACGCTGTTCGGCATTGCGTGTCTTGTATGTACAGGATGATGTGGCCGAGACGGTTCTCAACATGCTCAAGGGTGCGATGGATGAACTTGTCGTCGGCAATCCATGGGATTTGGCAACTGATGTGGGCCCGGTGATTGACAGTGTGGCGAAAAAGAAAATCTTCCGGCACATCCAAACTGCTGTTGACGAAGGTCGCCTGCTGCATCAGCTGGAATGTCCGGAGCAGGGAACATTCATTGCACCTGCATTGCTTAAAGTAGATTCCATCCTTGATCTCGAAGAAGAGATTTTCGGCCCGGTATTACACGTTGCAACATTCAGGGCGGACGAAATTGATCAGGCAATCGGCGATGTTAACTCTACCGGTTACGGGCTTACCTTTGGCCTGCATACCCGGATTGACGACAGGGTTCAGCACATTGTGGATCACGTTGAAGCAGGGAACATATACGTCAACCGGAACCAGATTGGTGCAATTGTCGGGTCACAGCCGTTTGGCGGTGAAGGGCTTTCCGGTACAGGTCCCAAAGCCGGTGGTCCAAACTATGTACCGCGCTTTGTGAAAGTTTCGGCATCCGGCAATCTCCAAACCAAGACAAAAGACAAGTTTGCTGACTGTTCCGCTTTGCAACAGGAGATCGACAAGGCTGCAGCCAAATTCAAGCCGGTTCTTTATGATCGTGCTGATCTGCCTGGTCCGACTGGTGAATCAAACCGGCTTTCCAGATTTCCAAAAGGTGTTGTTCTGTGCCTTGGTCCGGATGCAGAAAGCTTGGAAAAGCAGACAGAGCTTGCCAAACAGCTCGGATGTGTCCCGGTTTCGGCACTGCAACTGCCGCATTACGTCGAAGATTGTTTGCCGGACCCTGCAAACCTGACACAATTAAACGGATTTGAATCCGTGCTTTGTTTTGGTGGTGATGCTTATCTCAGAAGCGTCAGAAATGCTCTTTCACAAAGGAAGGGACCTATTATACCGCTCATCACTTCTCCAATTGCCGCAAACATGATGCTGGTGGAACGTCATGTTTGTGTCGATATAACGGCTTCAGGCGGGAACGCCGCACTTCTTGCTGCTCAAAGTTGACCAAAGGGTGTGTAAATAATTTGTGAAGCGTAAATTGCAGTGTTTATTTGCAATGACAGGAAAACGTGTTCTAACTTTGGAACGGAGAAAAATTTCAGGGAATATATCATGTGGAAGACACTTGCTTCACTGGGTTTCGTTGCGATTGCGGCGCTGTCCTTTTCCAGTACTGCCAATGCAGCAGCAACTGCCAAAGCCATCGAGATCAAAGGTGAGGTGATTGACACCTGGTGCTATTTCTCAGGCGTTATGGGCGGTGAAGATGCTGTTGTTGGAACAGCACATCATACATGCGCCCTATGGTGCGCAGCAGGGGGTATCCCGGTAGCAGTGCTGACCGAGGAAGGCGATGTCTACATGGTTCTCAAATATGAGGGCGAAGACATTCTTGAACCGTCCGACAATATCATGGAAGTGCAGTCAGATGTTATCACGGCAAAAGGCATGCATTATGTGCGCGATGGTGTGAATTATCTGGTCGTTGAGAATGTGGTTGCAAACGATGGTATCGTTAATCTCAACCATGAAGATTTTGGTGCGGTGCCACCATTCTCGTTCCCGAAAAAGAAGTAAGCGGAGGTGATCATGAAAAACATTTTGCGTAAAGCCGGATTAATAACAGCCTTTACAGCTTCATTCGCATTCTCTGCCGGAATAGCAAGTGCCGAAGGGGAATTCGCAGAAGGAAGCAATGCAAAAGAGTTCGGTTTCTCGGGAGAAGAAAAAGCAACCTTCTCTGGCAAGGTTGTTGATGTGACATGTGAGCTGACGGGAAACTGTGTTGACAATTGCGGAGCCGGCAAACGCCTGATGGGCATTGTTCGTGCCGCAGACAACAAGCTCATTTTGCCGCTTAAAAATGCGCAGCTAGCATTCAACGGACCGGTTGATGATCTTGTGCCTTACTGCAACAAGGACGTTGATGTGGATGGCGTATGCAAATGTGACAACAATTACATTGGATAGACTATTTTGGGGGATTTATTTTAAGCAGAAAATTTTGGTACATATTGCCTCAGTTGTCCGTAATATTGTTCAGAGCAAAAGTAAAAC
>JBCCYR010000260.1:0-4692 GCA_039189355.1 Pseudomonadota bacterium | reverse complement strand
TTGGCAGGCGCTTGGGTTCTGATGCGGAAACGCTGGCAACAACGTATCCCGGAGAATTTTCGGAAACTTATGAACGTGGCCGTGCTGCATTTTACCTGAAAGGCAAGATCAAGGGCGACACCTTGATTACCGCTGCCTTTGACACGACCGAAGAAGACCTTGATGAGCTTTTCCGCAACCTCGATGAAAAGGATCCCCGCCGCCTGCTTCGCAATCTGGACCCTGATGATTTTTATCCGGTTTATGGTGATGACAGTACGACCATCGAAGATGCGCCAACTGCAGGAAAATTCTACGTTCGCATCGAACGCGGCAAGAGCCATGTGCTTTGGGGCAACTACAAGACCCGCATTAACGGTACGGAACTCACACGGTTTGAACGCAGTCTTTACGGTGCTCACGCAGTTATACGATCGGAGCAATCCACGCCTCATGGTGAACCGGTTGCAGAGGTTGAAGCTTTTGCTGCAGAACCGGGTTCGCTGCCACAAAGGGACGAACTTCGAGGGACGGGCGGATCGGCGTACTTCCTACAGCGACAGGATATCAATCAGGGCAGTGAACAGATCACGATTGAAGAGCGGGACCGGGTAACCGGTCTCGTCGTTTCCCGCACCTTGCTTCGTTCTGACGAGGATTACGAGATTGACTATGTTCAGGGTGTTGTGTTGCTGCGGCGTCCGCTGCAATCGACAACCGGAACGGATAGCGCAGTTTCACAAACTGCCATCGGCGGCAATGAACAGTTTCTGATCGCTGTCTATGAGTACACACCCACACTTACAGACCTTGATGGTTTCACTTACGGAGGCCGGGGTGAAACCTGGCTCAATGATCGCGTCCGGGTAGGTGTTACAGGTTATATCGAAGATACCGGATTTGCCGATCAAACCCTCTATGGTGCTGATGTACTGATCCGTCTGTCCGAGAAAAGTTTTGCGGAATTTGAGTGGGCAGAATCAGATGGTGACACATTCGGGGCCGTTACTTCCGCTGATGGCGGTTTCATCTTCAACCCGATCAGCGGTGTTAACCCGACCGGAGGGCGGTCGCAAGCCTGGCGTTCGCAGTTGTCACTTGATCTTGGTGAATTAACCGGAGGCGAAGTCGAAGGTACGGTTGGCGGCTATTATGAGCAACGCGATGCCGGGTTCAATGCTCCGGGCAGGTATACCCAGGTTGAGGAGCGTCTTACTGGTGTGTTTGTCGATGTCGAGGTGACAGAAGATACAATCCTCCGTGCAAAATACGATGACGTGCAACGGTCTGATGGCCGAGACCGGCGTGAATTCAGCAGTGAAGTGATTCACCGTCTTGATGAGCAGTACACAGCCAGCATCGGTGTTACCCATTCCGATGAAGCGACGGCTGTGGGTTCTTCAACAGGTGTGGGTCAACGCACCGATGTGGGTGCTAGACTGACGCGGACATTTGAGGAAGGCAACAGTGTCTGGCTGTTTGGCCAGGCAACTGTTGACCGTAGCAGAACGCGGGAACGCAATGACAGGATTGGTGTCGGGGCCGAACGCGATCTGACGGACAAGGTTTCTGCGTCTGCAGAAGTATCCTACGGGACACAGGGTGTTGGTGGTCTTGCTGCAATCAGTTATTCGCCGAATGTCGATGACCGATATTATCTTGGGTACCGTCTCGACCCAGACACCACAGCAGGTGATCTCAGCGGGTATGATCCATTCGGAAGGGACTACGGCTCGATCGTTTATGGTGCAAACAGACGTATCAACGATCAACTTACTGCATTCTTTGAAGAGAATTATGATTTCACCGGGACACAGCGCTCTCTCACCCATACCTATGGTGTAACTTTCACGCCGGATGACAAATGGACCGTATCCGGCGGATTTGAAGCAGGTGAAGTCTATGATGAAATCAATGGTGATTTTGACCGGGTTGCTGTTTCGGGAACAATCAGCCTTCGTGAACAGGCGCGCAATGCTTCCCTCAGGTTTGAGGCACGGTTTGAAGATGGTGTGAATGCATCTGTCCGGGACCGCAACACCTATCTGCTAAGCGGTAGTTATGGCTACATCCATAACGATGACTGGCGGTTTATTGCGAGCCTTGATGCGGTTATTTCCGAGTCAGACCAATCCACCATACTGGATGGTGATTACATCGAAGGTTCAATCGGTTGGGCATACAGGCCGGTTGCCGATGACCGTTTGAATGCATTGTTCAGATATACATATCTTGAGGACCTCCCGGGAGCACAACAGGTCAACGTGCAAAACCAGTTGCTGGGTCCGCGTCAACGCAGCCATGTTCTGGAAGCAGATTTCATTTATGACCTCAATGAACGTCTTTCCGTTGGAGGCAAATACGGCTTCAGGATCGGTCAGGTTTCTGCTGATCGCACCAGTGACAATTTCGTAGACTCATCCGCTCATCTCGCAATCGCCAGAGCTGACCTGCATATCGTTGACAAATGGGATGTGCTGCTTGAAGCGCGAGCGCTGTGGCTTGAAGAGACAGAGCAGGTGGATATCGGATATCTTGCAGGTGCTTACTATCATCTGGGAGAAAACTTCAAGGTTGGTGTCGGATACAACTTTGGACGGTTCTCGGATGACCTGACAGACCTTACGTTCGATGACGAAGGTGTCTTTGTGAACATAGTCGGCAAATTCTAGTGGGGCTGTTTTTTTCAGGGTTCCAGTTTCAAAACATCAAGTTCAAAAAAGACACCTGTATTGAATGCTGTTTTCGGAAAGGCAAACCTGCGCAAGGAACCTTCGTCAGTCAGAATGGCACATCCGTCGGTCTTGAATGTAACGGCATAAAAGCTTCCGGTTTTTTCGCCGAAATGCCAATAGACAAGTGACTGGCCATCGACTGCGCGCTTTACCCGGAAGACCGGTGAGCCATAATCCTTTGCGGTTGCTTCAGATTTAACCAGTGTGACCAGACCCTGGTGGTTTATGCAATGTGCGTTTGTGTCTGTATTTGCACTCAGGGCTGGTATGTCGAACATTAGAATCGTCAAAAATCCCAGACATGCACTTTGTACGCTATTTCTTTTTATTTTAATCATGGTGTCATTAAATCACATGAAATCAGACACGTCAGAATCAAGTTTTTGAGAATTTCAGCCAAGAAACCTTCAAATGTCCAATTCTGCCAAAAGCTTTGTTAATCTATTCAAGTTAAAAATCAAATGAGGCTGCGCGTACTTATGCTTGGGGCAAAAATTGCTAAAAGTGTTCAACAAATTTGCGTCTCATGATGATGGGTCGCAAGCTGAAAACTCTGAAAGCGGTAAAGCTGACAAGGCCGTGGATTACAAGGGAATCTCTCGATCCTACATAGGGTTTCGCTACTGGTTTCCTTGTCTGTTAATCGCCGTCGTCAGCATATTTGCCGTCATGATCACGTTTGATCTTGAAAACAGATCGGACAAGGTCGGCAACAAGATCAGTTCTGTTGTTGAAATCAGCACCGCAGCAAATGACAGCCTTTCTGCAATAGTCCTTCTCGTTTCTTTGTCTGGGGATGACAGGGCCGGGTATTCTGGTTCTGCCCGTACACGACTGAACATTCTGGAAAAGCTCAAAGGCAATTTTATTGCCCAAATTGCTACATCAGATGCAAATACGGAGTTTTCCCAACATGGCATCTCCCTGGAGAAGGTATTTGCCGACTATATTAACAAGGGAAGAGCACTCATAGTAAAAGCGGAGGATGGCCGTGACAGCTGGGCGGATCTGTATGCTTTTACCGTGTACAACGGCAACCAGTTTCAGCTGGTTTTGAAGGAACTTGCAGAAATTCTCAAACGTGAAAAGCAGACCCTGGCCATGCAGAGAAAGTATGTTCAGTTCGGAAGCGCTGCGATCATTCTTCTGTTGATCGCAATCAGCATTATCTGGATTTTCAAACCCCTTGAGAACTTAATTGTCTCAGCGCAGTCCAAGTTATCGGAGCGGAGCCGTGAGCTTGAAGTGGCGCCAGAAGAAGCCAAGGCGGCAAATAACGCAAAAAGCCAGTTTCTTGCCAGGATGAGTCACGAGATACGAACACCCATGAACGGAATCATGGGAATGACTGAAATGCTCAAAAATTCTGATCTCACCAAACAGCAGGATGGTTTTGCCGATATTATTCTGAGATCTACAAACTCTCTACTGCGCATCATCGATGATATTTTGAGTTTTTCTGAAGTCAGCTCCGGCAAGATTAACCTGGAGAGCCGACAGTTCCGGATTTCCGACATAATTGATGATGCCAAGCAGCAATATGGTGAGTTTGGGAACAATAATGACGTGGAGCTCTTGTGGGAATGTCAGGCCGGTTTGCCTGAGAGCTGCGTGGGTGATGTCGACCGAATTAAGCAAGTGCTGCGCCAGCTTGTTGAAAACGCCATAAAGTTTACCGAGGAAGGCCACATCAAGATTGTGTTCAAGGAAAAATATGCGTCATCGGTGAATGATGAACATTTCAAGCTGCGCGTTTATGTCGAGGACACAGGTATCGGTATTCCAGAGGACAAGCAGGCATCAATCTTTGAACAGTTTAACCAGGCCGACAACTCAATGAGCCGTGCGCATGATGGTTTGGGTTTGGGGCTTGCGATTGCGAGTAATATTGTTGACGCAATGGGCGGTCAGATGGGACTTGAGAGTTGGGAAAACCGGGGATCGGTATTCTGGTTCGAAGTACCGTTGAAAAAAGCAC
>JBCCYR010000259.1:0-4735 GCA_039189355.1 Pseudomonadota bacterium | reverse complement strand
ATCCACATCGTGATCGACAGACAAATCAGAAAAAACAGCAGCAGTGCTAACAAGCTGTTTTTTCTGATTTGTCTGTCGATCACGATGTGGATTTTCTCGACCGGGTACAAAATCAAGGAATAGGCGAGGATCAGGGGTCGGCAAAGTAGTCGGGGAAACGATCAAACTCTTCAAACTTAATATTCGAAGGTGCCCAATCTGTTTGCTCACTCAGGAAAACTTTTGCTGCCTTACTGACACGGGGTTCAGAATGCAGCGATCCGGCAGGGACAATGGCCGTGGATCCATTTCTTGTTACATAAGGCAAACCTGAACCGCAGACGGTACAGAAGGCTTTTGCAAGACTCCGGCTTGGGTGACGAAAGCATTTCACCAACGCTTCGCCTTTAATCCATGTCAGGCTATCGGGTGCTGAAAACAGATTGGATGCATGGGCTGAACTGGAAATTTGACGACATTGCCGACAATGGCAAAACAGTAAAAACCGGAATTCGTTCTTGATCGAATATTCGACCGCTCCGCACAGGCAACCACCAAAGATGATGTCATCCATGACATGCTCCACCTCTTAAATTACAACAAGGTTAAAGACGGTATAGCATAGCAACGTCAATCCGTGCATTGCAGACAACACGTTCCGGTCTGATAAACCCTCAGAAGCTAAGACTGCTTCTTGCTTGCAAAAATGGCGGGCAGCTTCCGGCACGAATAATAGAAAACCGGAGTGAACAGCAGGCCGAACACGGTCACCCCTACCATTCCGAAGAATACAGCCGTTCCCAGAGCCTGACGCATTTCCGCCCCTGCGCCGGTTGCAGTTATCAGGGGCACTACCCCCAGGATGAACGCAAAGGAAGTCATGAGTATCGGCCTCAGCCTCAGTCTTGCTGCTTCAATCGCTGCGTCAAACGTTGACATGCCTTCATCTTCTGCCTGCTTGGCAAATTCAACGATCAGAATGGCATTCTTTGAGGCAAGCCCAACAAGAACGACCAGGCCTATCTGCGTAAGGATATTGTTGTCCAAGCCCCGCCAGAGCACTCCGGAAATGGCGGTCAACAAGCACATTGGAACGATCAGGATGACAGCCAATGGCAATACCCAGCTTTCATATTGGGCTGCCAGGACAAGGAAAACCAGAACGACTGCAAGCGTAAAGATGATGAATATGCTGTTGCTGGCCAGTTTCTCCTGAAGCGCAAGCTCGGTCCACTCAAAACTGAAACCGCTCGGCAGTTCTGCAGCAAGCGTTTCCATTTTCTCAAGTGCTTCACCTGTCGAAACACCCGGCATGGCAGCACCCTGCACGGCAGCAGCCGGGAACAGATTATACCGCACAACCCGGTATGGCCCTGTCGTGTCGTTGAATGTCGCAACAGAACCGATCGGCATCATGCCACCTGCCGCAGTTCTTGTCCGCAAGTTCTCAACATCCCGCTGCTGATCCCGAAACACACCATCCGCCTGGGCCGTAACCCGGAAGGTTCTTCCCAGAAAATTGAAGTCGTTTACAAAGGCAGAACCGAGATAGACTTCCAGTGTTTCAAAAATCTGATCGGGGGTCACACCAAGCTGTTCAGCCTTGACCCGGTCGATATCGGCATAAATGCGAGGGGTTGCATTGTTAAACAGCGTGAAGGAACGCGTTAGCCCTTCCGTCTGATTGGCTTTTGCTGATAGCTCTTGTGCAGTTGCTTCCAGTGCCCGCAAGCCTCTCCCACGCGTATCCTGCACAAACATCTTCCAGCCGCCTGCAGAACCAATGCCGCGAACCGGCGGCGGAGCGACAATGAATATGAACGCTTCCTTGATTTCAAACAGCGCAGCCTGGACTTCTTGTAGAATACTTTCCTGCGTCACACCCAGACGCGCAAGCTCCTCAAAATCCTCAAAGGTGAAAAAGATAGCACCGGCATTCGGTGCATTGGTGAATGTTGCCGCATCAAAGCCTGCAAAACCGGCAGTATGGGCTGTCCCCGGATGCTCAAGAATAATTTCGGTAGCGCGCTGGACAACCTTGTCCGTGCGATCAAGCGAAGACCCGGCAGGTAGCTGTATGACCGTAATCAGATAACCCTGGTTTTGGTCCGGGATAAACCCGGTAGGCGCCCGTTGGAATTGCACATATCCAAGATAGACAAGCCCACCATAGGCAAGCAGTACCAGTACGCTTACTGTAACAAGGCCTTTTACAAGAACGGTGTAGCCGCTGTTCAGAATTCCGAAAAGATAATTAAATCCGGAACTGAACCACTTGAACGGCAGAGCCAAAACATCAAGAATTCTACCGAAGAAACCTCTTGAGCGCTCCACACCCAAATCACCTTTGAGAAGCAGTGAAGCCATGGCAGGGGATAGGGTCAATGATATGACCGTAGAGATCGCAGTCGACACGGCAATTGTTAGTGCAAACTGGCGGAAAAATTGGCCACTGATCCCGCTAATAAAAGAAGCCGGAATAAAAACTGCCATCATCACCAGACTTGTGGCAATCAGGGCACCGGATACTTCGGTCATACTCTTGTACGCCGCATCTCTTGGGCCGAGACCTTCCGCGATATAGCGGTCCACATTCTCCACAACGACAATCGCATCATCAACCACAATGCCAATCGCCAGAACCAGCCCAAACAGTGTCAGATTGTTCAGGGAAAATCCAAAAGCTGCCATGATCGCAAAAGTCGCAATGAGAGATATCGGGATGGCAAGAACCGGTACAATGGCAGCACGCCAGCTTTGCAGGAAAACGAGAATTACCAGAACAACCAGGATGACTGCTTCCAGAAGGGTTTGGTAAACTGCATTGACCGATTTCTCGATGAACTCAGTGGGATTATAGATAACATCAAACGCAACACCTTCCGGAAAGTCTGCAGCCATTTCTTCCATGGCATTCAAGACTGTTGCAGCAGTTTCCAGTGCATTCGAGCCGGGGCGCTGGAAAATCAGAATTGGCAAAGCTGCGTTTTTATCAAGGTAACCGATGGTCGAGTAATCGAGCGAGCCAAGTTCAACCCGTGCAATGTCCCTCACCCGGATTTGCGAACCATTTGCATCTGTTCGAACGACTATATCTTCAAACTGCTCCGGATCTGTAAGCCGCCCTTGGGTTTCAACAGCAATCTCGTAGGCAGAAGGTTCTGGGATCGGCAGCCGGTTGATGACGCCAGATGCAACCTGAATGTTGTTGACACGCAGAGCCTGGACCACTTCACCCGCTGTCATACCCCTTGCCGCGATGAGCTCCGGATCGAGCCACACCCGCATCGAATAAGCCCGTTCAGCAAAAAGTCTGGCTTGGCCAACACCATCAATGCGAGCCAGACGGTCTATGATGCGCGTTCTTGCATAGTTTGAAACATAGAGTTGGTCGCGGGAATCATCGTCGGAATACATGTGAATGACCATCATCAGGTCAGGAGAACTTTTTTGGGTAGTAATCCCCAAACGCCGAACAGGTTCGGGCAGACGTGGTTCCGCGGTTGTCACACGGTTTTGGACAAGTACCTGTGCCTGATCGAGATTTGTCCCGAGCTTGAAGGTAATCGTAATCGTAAGCTGGCCATCCCCGGTCGCCTGAGATGTAACATAGAGCATGTCCTCGACACCATTGATGGCTTGCTCAATGGGCGCTGCAACCGTTTCAGATACAGTTTCAGCCGATGCACCGGGATAACTTGCGGTTACCTGAATGGTCGGCGGTGCTATTTCCGGATATTGTGCAACTGGAAGCGTGAAATAGGCGACTGCGCCGATGATTGTCATGATGACCGACAGAACAGTCGCAAAAATCGGACGGTCAATAAAGAAATGGGCGAATTTCATTGTACGACCTAATTGCTTGCTGCGGTTTCTAATGAAAGCGTCATTTCCTGTGGCACCACCTTGCCACCGGGCCTGGCGCGCAACACACCATTCACCACAACCCGATCAGTTGCTTCTATTCCGGATCGAATAACCCGCATTCCCTCATGCAACTGCCCCAATTCCACAACTTTTGCAGACACAGTGTCTTCATCATCCACCACCAAAACAATCTTGCGCGCCTGGTCTGAGAGTATGGCTTCATCGGGCAGGAGTAGGGCTTCATACTCTCCCGAGCCGATCACCCTCAAGCGGGCAAAAAGCCCCGGGGTTAACAGATCGTCATCGTTTTCAAAAACTGCACGTGCCCGGATTGTTCCGGAGTTTTCATCAAGCTCATTATCGACAAAGTTCATGACGCCCTGATGAGGCCAGCCCTTTTCATCAATCAACCGCGCCTGGACGGGGTTGGAAGCGTTTCTTGAACTTTCGCGGCTACCGATCAAGTTCAATCGGGAATATTTGAGGAAGTCTGCTTCGGAACCGGTAAATACAAGATGTATCGGATCAGTTGATACGAGATTTGCCAGAGACGTGTTATTTTCTACAAGCAGTCCGCCGATATCCACTTTACGGTCAGAGATGCGACCGGCAAAAGGTGCACGCACTTCTGTAAACCCGACGTTCAATTCTGCTGCACGGATTGCAGCTTCAGCAATCGCGATCTGTGCATCAGCACGAAGTTTCGCAGCACGGCGCTCATCCAAAGTCTGAACAGATAGGGTTCCGTTTGCAACAAGTTCTTCGCCACGTTCCAATTCCACAGTCGTTCTGTTCTTATACGCCATTGCCGCAGCCAATTGCGCCGTTGCACAGTCCAGCGTCGTTTGTAAACGGCGTGGGTAAAAGAGGAACAAAAGATAACCCAATT
>JBCCYR010000258.1:0-4743 GCA_039189355.1 Pseudomonadota bacterium | reverse complement strand
GGGTTTCTGACACGCTTCTGGGAAAGCCCGACACGGCCCTGGTTTGTGATCGTTCCTGCTTCCGGAAAACCGGTTGCCGTTATCCCCGGCATCGGTGAAGCACTGATGCGTAAAACCTGGCTGGAAGATATCCGCACCTGGTCTGCTCCTGACCTGGAAGATGATGGCGTTATCCTGCTTGCAGACACGCTTGCCGAGCTTGTCGGAAATGGACGGGTTGGCATGCCCTGGGGCCATGAAACCCATTTGCGAATGCCCGTCGCGGATTTTGAGCGTCTCAAACAGGCTTTGAAGAATATCAGGATTACTGATGACGCAGGGATTGTTCGCGCACTCAGAATGGTCAAGTCAGAAGCTGAAATATCCAAAATCAGAACTGCCTGTACAATAGCAGGCAGGGCATTCAACCGTGTCCATGAGTTTGCAAAACCGGATACACCTTTAGAAACTGTATTCCGCAGATTTCAGATGGTTTGTCTGGAGGAGGGCGCGGACTGGGTTCCGTATCTTGCCGGTGGAGCAGGGCAATCCGGATACGCAGATGTGATTTCTCCGGCTACGGAATTTCCCTTGAAGTCCGGAGATGTCCTGATGCTGGATACAGGCCTCGTACATGATGGTTATTTCTGCGATTACGACCGCAACTTTGCCATGGGAAATGTAAGTGAACTGGTCTCAGATGCACATAAAAAACTGATGGAAGCGACGCGGGCAGGGTTTGATGCCGTTAAACCCGGAGCGAAAGCTTGCGACCTGTTTCATGCAATGGACAAGGTTCTAACGGGTGGTGAGGGGCGGAATGACAATGGCCGCCTCGGACATGGTCTCGGCATTCAGTTAACGGAATGGCCCTCGCTCATCCCCGCCGATGAAACAGTTCTGGAAATGGGTATGGTTTTAACCCTTGAGCCGGGAATTGAAACGGAACACGGCAACATGCTGGTGCATGAGGAAAACATTGTAATTACTGCCAACGGGGCAGAATATCTTTCAATACCGTATTCCACGGAAATGAGGATAATCTGAACCATGGTCGACTTTTCCTATTCCACAATCCCTCAGGAA
Source organism: Pseudomonadota bacterium (assembly GCA_039189355.1). Taxonomy (GTDB): domain Bacteria; phylum Pseudomonadota; class Alphaproteobacteria; order Rhizobiales; family Rhizobiaceae; genus JAALLB01. Next base: position 3,678 of record JBCCYR010000258.1, on the reverse strand, counting down.
GACCGCAAGCCGACGATTGGCCTGATTGTCTTGCGGTCTGATGAAACGATTGAACCGGAGCTTCATCAGTGGCTGCCGCCGGCAGAATCCGATTTACTGGTCAGCCGGGTTCCCAGCGGAGAGGAAGTGACAGAAGAAACGCTGGGCGAGATGGCCAATCACATTACGCAAGCAGCAGAACTGTTTCCCCGTTCTTCCAGATTTGATGCAGTGGCCTATTGCTGCACATCGGGGACTTCTGTCATCGGCGCTGGGAAAGTTGCTTCACTGGTTCAGGATGGATGCGAAACCCGTGCGGTGACCAATCCGCTGACGGCACTGGTTGCAGCTTGCGAGAAGAGAAGCATCAGACGACTTGCGTTTCTCTCACCATATATTGAGAGTGTTTCATCGCATTTGCGAAATGTCGTAGCTGAGCACGGGATTGAAAGCCCGGTGTTCGGCACGTTCAATGAAGGCGAGGAAGCCAAAGTTGCGTGGATTGATGCCCAATCTGTCAAAGATGCCGCAGCTAGTCTTGTCCAGTCTGCAGATGTGGACGGCGTTTTCCTGTCCTGTACCAATTTGAAGACATACGGCCTGATTGAGGAAATGGAAGTAGAGCTGGGGTTGCCGGTTCTGTCCAGCAACTATGTCCTGGCAGAGCATTTGCGGGATTTGGTGTCCCGGAATTAATCCAGACCGTATTTCGTTCGATCATCCGGATTCACGGAGTTAAACCGCCCATCGAAAATCTCCTGCATCAGTTTCTTTGCCCGGCGTTTGTTTTGCGCACTTGCATCAGAATATTGCCGGATGTGATGCAAAAACAGGACGTTGTAATTGTAAGCACCGCCCGTTGAAGGATCAGCTTCCAGCCTTTGGTCGCATAAACGTTCGGTATCTTTTATGCACACGACATGACTGTTGAATCCTTCTTCAATGTGTCTTGCCTCGTGAATGATGATGTTTGCAATCTCGACTGGATTGTTTTCTGCCAGAACAATTGAATTCATGAAAACGTGTCTTGTGGCAAATTCGGAACGCCCGGCCAGCCTGAGCATTGGTCTCACGTCAAACTCCAGGTCAAGATTTTGCACCCATTTGTAGAAATCAATTTGTTCAACATCATCAGGCGTATGGAAGTTCGTTTTTGCCAGCAGATGCAACCCCTGAACCATTCCTGATTCTTGGGACAGGCAGTTGAATGAGCCTTTTTCCCAGTTGTCTGAAAACCGAAAATCCCTGCTGTATTCTTCCTGCCACAAGCGGTTCAGTTCTGAACCATGCGCATCTGATATCTCGAAGTTTTCAATATTTGGCCAGATGAAAACAAAATAACCACCTATCACGAAAAGGGCCAGGTACAGCAGGGTGCGGGCTTCGTGCTTCCGTCCCCTGTATCTCTGTATGTTATCGACCAATGATCAGCCTTTTGCCTGAAATAACTTCAGTACGTTAAAGCAGAATTGGTTTTTCCGAAAGTTGAAGGCACCTGAATTCAGGTTGCAGCACCCTGATAAGGCTCCATTTTGACGCCTGTGATTTTCCAGCTTCCGTCCGGCTGTTGCTTCAGTGTGTAGACCGCCTGCCACTGTTTGCCGCTTTGGTCAGTCGCGATCACTTCCTGATGAATGGTGCCATCGAGATTGAAGTTACGTCCGAAAATATAGTTGTCCGGATTGTAGAGCGGCTGGTAACCGCCTCTGACCATGCCGATAAAACGGTCAGTCGTCCTGAATATCTGTTTGATGGTCGGAGCGGCATGTGAAAAGGCACGATCATAATCGCTCGCCTGAAATGCTTTGATCTGGTCGCGGATGACGTTCTGTGTCGCCACTTCAATCTCTGGCGTTACAGTCTGAGCCTGTGATGTCGGTGCGATCACAAGAAATGAGATTAAGCAGGCAGTCAAAAATGGAATAATGCGTAGCATGATCAGGGTGTCCCAGCGTTTGTCAAAGTCAGTAACGTTCTGCTTTCTGAAATGGTTTCAAACTTGTTCTAATTCTCTTCCCTGATCATTGTCATGGCCATCTGGCTTAATACAGGTACTGCAGCGCCATAGAGCTTTGCCTTTTCCGGGTTGGAAGCGTTTCCATCGACTGAGCGTTTGTATACGCCTTGCAAAATGGCCCCCAGACGGAAAAATGAAAAGGCGACATAGAAAAACCAGTTTTCAATTTCTTCTATGCCGCGGCGCTTGCAATAGGCGGATACATATTCTTTTTCCGTAGGGATACCACGCGCCTGACGGTCAACGCCAGCCAGCCCCCGAAAGCTTCCCGCATTTGGCAGCCTCCATTGCATGCACTGGTAAGCAAGATCAGCAAGCGGGTGGCCCAAGGTGGAAAGTTCCCAGTCCAGAATGCCGAGAATGGTTGTATCCGTGTTGGAGAAAACCATGTTGTCGAGGCGGTAATCCCCATGCACAAGAGAAACCTGACCATCATCTTCTGGCATGTTGTCTTCAAGCCATTTGATCAGAACGTGCATGTCTTCGTTGTGATCAATTTCGCTTGCAACATACTGTTTGCTCCAACGTGACAACTGGCGCGCAAAGTAGTTGCCGGGAACGCCAAAATCCTCAAGCCCAACGCTTGCCGGATCGACTGAGTGAAGGGCCGCAAGGGCTGAGTTCATTGCATCGTAAATTGCGCCGCGTTGTGCATTATCGTCTCCGGGAATTTCACTCAGGGCTGGATCCCAGAGGATGCGACCGTCGAGAAATTCCATGACAAAGAACATTCTGCCGATCGGGTTGTCTTCATCCCCAAGGTGCAGCATTTTGGGGACAGGAACATCCGTATCCTGCAGCGCTTTCATGACCCGGTATTCCCGGTCCACCTGATGAGCGGATTTCAAAAGTTCTCCGGGTGGCTTTGCCCGAAGCACGTACTGTCCGGTATCTGATGTCAGTCTATAAGTCGGGTTTGACTGGCCGCCTGAGAATTTTTCAACCTGTTTCAGGTGACCGAAACCGTCAATCTGTTCGGCGAGATACGGTGCCAGTGCCGCGATATCGATTGTATTGGTGTTTTCTGTCATCAAAGTTTCACTTAACCGATTGCAATGCGTTGGCTCGATTGTTAGGGGATGCCAACCACAAGGCAACTGAAAATTTCATGGCAAACCGTTTGCTCACCGTTTTACGCCAGTCAGGCGGCCGGGTTTTCTTGAAGGGAGCTCTAACGATAACCGTTCTTGCCATTGTCGGTTATGTGGCAAACTCCATTGATTTTGAAGCAACTTTCAAGTCACTGCCATTTTCAACTTCAGAAAATGCACATTGGTATCAGGGGCCTGTCGGTTTTATTCTGCTTGGCGCTATCCTTGTCAGCATCAGTTGTCCAAGACAAATCGTGAGTTTCTTTGCAGCATATTTCTTTGGTTTGTGGACTGGCTTTCTGCTTGCCTGGGCTGCCACCGTTGTTGCCTGCATCATTACCTATTCAATTGCGCGGCTGTTTAACCGGTACTTCCAGGATTTTGTGAGAGGCAAGCTTGATATTGCGCTCAAGTTCTGGCGCGACAATACATTTCTGGCAACCGTTATCTGGCGTTTTCTGCCTGCCGGCTCAAATCTGCTTACCAATCTTGCTGCAGGGGCCTTTGCCATACCCGGAGTTGCGTTTGTTGCCGGTTCATCCGTTGGCTATATTCCCCAAACGCTGATTTTTGCGATTGTGGGTTCTGGTG
>JBCCYR010000257.1:0-4744 GCA_039189355.1 Pseudomonadota bacterium | reverse complement strand
AGGCGCTGAAACCGGCAGCATCAGCGCACGTTTTGCGCCCTTTTCCGATGCAGCAGCCGCAGCATTCTCTACTGCCTGCTTTTCTCCGGAGATGACGAGTTGGCCACCGCCATTGTCGTTTGCAATCGCACACGCACCCGTCTGTGCGGCCTCAGTGCAGATTTCCTCGACCACATCATTTTCAAGCCCAATGATTGCCGCCATTGCGCCTTCGCCAACCGGAACAGCTGCCTGCATTGCGTTGCCCCTGATCCGCAACAATCTTGCAGTGTCGCTCAGGCTTAGCGTCCCGGCAGCGCACAAGGCCGAATATTCACCCAAAGAATGTCCTGCTACATAAGAAGCCTGATCTTTCAGGGAAAACCCGTTGTCTTCCATTGTGCGCAATACAGCAATCGAAACCGCCATAAGTGCCGGTTGGGCATTGGCGGTAAGGGTAAGCGTTTCTTCCGGGCCTTCCAAAATAACGTCTGAAAGCTTTTCGCCCAAAGCTTCGTCAACCTCTGCAAATACGGCTTTGGCACTTGCAGAAGCTTCAATCAATTGTGCTCCCATGCCAACAGCCTGACTGCCCTGTCCGGGGAACGTAACTGCTAAAACCATCGTGATATCCTGAAGTAAAAATCGCCGCTCTTGTGCGTTTTCATGTGCGGGCTGTCAAGTTTTCTAATCACCCGGGCTTTTCTTCAGCCCAGATCAGAATCAACCCTCTACCTGAAGTAATTGCTGGGTTGGGAAGGCTCAGGGCTAATTTGAACCAATCCAGTTCAGCGCAACACGCCAATCAATCATGCGAACCGGCGTACCGTGCTTCCCGCCATCAAACAATGCCATTTTGACCGGATAACCGGGAGATTTTTGCCGAAGCTGGGAATAGAACCGGTAAGTGTTTTTCCAGTCATACACCGCGTCGATGCTGCCATGGGCAAAATATATGGGTTTTCTCCCGTCAGGCACACGCAAATTGCCGGAAGCCAGAAAATCAGGATCAGGGAAACCGCCCATGATCACGTAGCCGTCTATCATTGAGTTTGCTTGCTTGTTTTTCATGAGGCGCCAGCACAGAAAACTGCCCATGGATCCGCAAGCGATGACGATCTTGCCGGATGTTTTGGGACGATAGTGGGAAACAAGGGCCGTTATGTCCTGACGCCCACTCTCTTCGAAATTTGCAAAATCCGAACTGATGTATACGCCGTTGTTACGGAACATCAGGTTTTTGACGCGGTTGAAATTGCCACCGAACTTCTCATCGGAAAACCCGAGATGGCGGCTACCATCCCGGCCATGCAGGAATATAACCGTCATCGATGCGTTACCGCTCAGTGCGCCTACTGCAAAATGGGTGATTGTGCGGCCATTGGCAGTGATGGAGGTATCAACCTGATGGCGTTTCGGCTTGGAGGAGACATATTTTCCATGCACCTTTCGCACAGGCAGTTCATCCCGTTTGTTGATATCCCTTTTCGGGTCATAAGGAAGACGCAGGAAGTCACCATTGTCTTTTATCTCTATGGGCTTTCTGTATTTGAAGAGACGCTCCTTGAACGGCTTTAACTCAAATGCCTGGACCTGCGTCAGTTGGAATACTGCAAACAAACAGATTACAATTCTAGCAATGCCCGCCAGGTTGATCATTTTGCCTCCTCATTATTGAGTATCTCAATTTATAAAGGCAATTTGTGTCATTACAAATCGCATTCCAGTGAAGAATTTGTCTTGATTTGTTGATGCAAGCTCCATATAAGCCTCGCATTCAGGATCAATTGCTGGTGGCTGAACTTTGGCGTGTGGCTTAAATCCACGCGAGGATTAAATAAGTCCGACCATCCGTGTCTCCGCTCTCGACCGCTCATCTTCGCCTTTCCTCCCGCAATAGCGGCACAAGGCGGCGTGAAGGCTTTGCGCAAACGACCTGATACGAAAACTAGGAAAGGTCATTTTATGGCATTGTATGAACACACATTCCTGGCACGCCAGGACATTTCTGCCCAGCAGGCAGAGGCGCTTGCCGAACAGTTCAAGGGCGTCCTTGAAGAAAACGGCGGCAGCGTTGGAAAAGTTGAAAACTGGGGTCTTCGCACCGCAGCTTACCGGATTCAGAAGAACCGCAAGTGTCACTACATCCACATGAATGTGGACGCACCGGCTGCTGCTCTCGCTGAGATGGAACGCCAGATGCGCATTCACGAAGACATCCTGCGTTACATGACAATCCGTGTTGAAGAGCACGAAGAAGGCCCTTCAGCCATTATGAAGAAATCTGACCGTGATGATCGTCCACGCCGTGACCGCGACGACAGACCACCACGGGACAGCAAACCAGAAGCAAGCGGAGAGTAAAAGACATGGCTATCGCATCAACATCAGGCGGACGCCGTCCTTTTAACCGTCGCAAGAAATCTTGCCCGTTCTCCGGACCGAACGCACCGAAGATCGACTACAAGGACACAAAACTCCTGCAACGCTATGTTTCTGAGCGCGGCAAGATCGTTCCTTCAAGGATTTCAGCAGTAAGCCAGAAAAAACAGCGTGAACTCGCACAAGCAGTAAAACGCGCCCGTTTTCTTGGCCTTTTGCCTTACGTGATTGGCTAATAACTCTTGGGGTGGTCCGCCACCCCAAACGCCCCTGGAGCGGGCACAATAACGAAACCAAGTTGGGGACAGTTCCCCTAACTGTTGGGCATAAAGCCTGAAACAGGACAGCGAGTGATGAACGTAAAAACCCTTGGCATTGCGGTAGCAGCAGGTATTGCCTGCGTTCTTGCAATATATTCTGCCCTGCACGCAGGTGCGGCCGGGTTTCCCTTGCTCATGCTGGGTGCGCTTCCTGTTTACATTGTTGCCCTTGGCTGGGGAACGCATGCAGGCGTTGCCGCCTCAGTCATGGCGATCCTTGCATCCGCCACACTTGTTTCTCCTCAGGCCGCAGTTGCAATTGGTTTGTCACTGACAATCCCGGCTTCCATCATTGGCCATCAGGCAAACCTTGCCCAGGAAACCGGAGACGGGCAGATGGAGTGGTATCCACTATCCCAACTGCTGTTCAATCTGGCGCTTATCATTTCAATTGTTCTGGTCATCATGGGTTACATGATGGACTACAATTCCTACTCACAGTCTCCGGAAATATCCAACGCTGTCAAAGACTTCTTGCGCCAAAACCCTCCACCCACTCCCCTGACCGATGAAGAAGTGGCACAGCTTACCCAGTCCGTTTTCCGCCTGCTTCCCTTCATGTTTTCCGGCATTTGGCTGATTGTTCACGTCATGAACTTGCAGCTTGCGGCACTGGTATGCAGAGGCTCAGGCATTCTGCCGCGTCCCAAGGACAATATCCCGGCGACCATCGACATGCCAAAAGCAGGGCTGCTGTTTTTAGTAGGAAGCCTGTTGGCCATAATTGTGCTGGATGGTCCGTTACAATCAGCAGCGGCTGTTTTCACCGGAGTTTTTCTCATGGCTTATGCGCTGGTTGGTCTGGCAGCCACTCACCAGCAGGCTCGCAACAACCCGGCTACATATATATTCCTGATCCTGAGCTACATCATCATCGTTCTGTTTTTTGCGCCCTTGTTCCTGTTTGCGATCGGCGGCGTATTGCGAACTTTCTCCAACTCAAAAACTTCTCCGCCATCGGCGGGCCAAAACCATTCGTGAAAGGATAAACCAATGGAAGTAATCTTGCTTGAGCGCATCGCCAAACTTGGCCAGATGGGCGAAATCGTAACCGTAAAACCCGGCTATGCCCGGAATTTCCTGTTGCCACAGGGAAAGGCCCTGCGTGCAAACGAAGCCAACAAGGCCCAGTTTGAATCACAACGTGCAGACCTCGAAGCGCGGAACGCGGAACGCAAATCCGAAGCCGAGAAGGTCAAGGGAGACCTTGACGGCAATACCTATGTCATCATCCGTTCTGCGGGCCAGACAGGTCAGCTATACGGTTCTGTTTCACCGCGCGACATCGCTGCAGCACTGGAAGAAAGCGGCTTTAAGGTGATACGCAACCAGGTAAACCTTGCACAGCCAATCAAGGTCATCGGCCTGCATGAATTGCAGATCGCACTGCACCCGGAAGTCGAATGCAGTATCACCGTCAATGTTGCCCGTTCAGAAGACGAAGCCGAGCGCCAGGCCGCTGGTGAAGACCTCACTGCACGTGACGAGCAATTCGAACACGAAGCGGTTGATTTCGAGGCGGATGACGTCGATCTCTCTGAAGTATTTGAAAATCCGGATGATGTTGAAATCGGCGAAACTGACGAAGCACCTTCAGAAGAAGTTGCTGAAGAAGAAGAGACACAGGCCTGATCCGGATTGCTCTTTAAAACCTGAAAGGCGTGGAATTTCCGCGCCTTTTTTGATTCTATGGTCAAGGCGCAGGCACTATGTCAACGCCTCGCGAATCGTCTATTTGTGTCAACTTGGAATAAATTTATTTTTGCCCCTGTGAACAACGGGGGAAACGTGGACTTTAGATTCACACACCTTTACCAGCACCCATTGCGCGTCAATAAAGGGCGCCAGTTAAGACAGGTGGCGGCAGCGGAAAAGGTCGAGGAAAATGGCGGAAGCAATACCCAGAATTGGCAAGGATGATGCAAGTTACAGAACTGCACCTCACAACATCGAGGTGGAACAGGCATTGCTTGGTGCCATTCTGGTAAACAATGACGCCTTTTACCGTGTATCCGACTTTTTGAAACCGGAACACTTCTTCGAACAGCTGCATGCGGAAATTT
>JBCCYR010000256.1:0-4744 GCA_039189355.1 Pseudomonadota bacterium | reverse complement strand
GCCAACGGCAAGTTTGCCGAACTCTATCTAAGATATTTCCCGCTGGGATTGTTCTAAGAAAATCAGGACTGCTTGATGAACGGAACCTTGAGCGACCACAGAAGCTGGGTTGGTTTCTTGTCCTGCCACTCTTCAAGCCCGATAGTCATTCCCAAATGGCCCTTTTCAGGCTGTTCGATATACGTGCCGAACATCCGGTCCCAGATTGCCAGGTTGAATCCGTAATTTGAATCCGTTTCACGATTGATGATGGAGTGGTGAACGCGATGCATGTCCGGTGTTACGATGAAAATCCGCAACACGCGATCAAGCCATAACGGCAGTTTCATGTTGGAATGATTGAACATGGCCGCACCGTTCAGCACGATTTCAAAAATCAGTACGGAAACCGCCGGTGCGCCAAGCAATACCACAATCAGGATTTTCCAGAGCATGGAAAGGACGATTTCGATCGGATGAAACCGGATCGCGGTTGTGACGTCAATGTCGACATCTGAATGATGCATGCGGTGCACCGCCCACAACAGCGGCACCTTGTGGGATGCCACATGTGCAAACCAGATTGCAAAGTCCAGCACAACAAAGGAAACAAGTATGGCAATCCAGCCAGGGACTTCCAGAAGATTGAAAAGGCCATAGCCTTCCGATTGTGCCCAAATGGCCGCACCAACCGCTGCCCCTGTGAAAATCAGCCTGAGAACGGCGGAGTCAATAAAGACGATTGCCCAGTTGGTAAACCAGCGCCTCGCTTTTACGTGCTCAAGTTCCCGTCTGGGCGCAACCCATTCAAGAACGGCAAGCAGTACAAACAGTCCGATGAAAACACCAAGGCGTATTTGTGGTTCACTCAATTCAGGCATGTTTCCATTATAGCTCTAAAAGTGTCAGGATTACAGTTGGTTTAAAGCGGTCTGTGACGGGCTCTTGCACCACGTTCGATTGCGGCACAAACCAGCTTGTCGACGGAAAGCGAGTCACGCAGGATTTGCAGAAGGCGGAGTTCTTCCTGCGCAACAGCAAGGTCTGCTGCGGCAACCTCAACTGCCATGGCATAAATTGTTTCATGCATGTCCTCAGGCAACACATCGAGCGCGTTGGAAATCACCTGCCCAAGCCCGTTTGTTTCCTGCAGGATCTGACTGCATTCCCGGGAGTCCCTGATCAGGTTGTCGGAGTCGTATCCATCAAAAAACGGCAGGCTTCTGACAACGTTGCCGATCTTTGAGAGCTCCTGATCGGTCATGGTACGGTCTGCAGCAGACATGGTCACCATAATGTGGATCATAGCTTGATGCGGGGAGTAGATGGACATGGCAAATGCCTTTTCGTTTCAATTGATTCAGCTAGAACCTAGGGTTTGTTAAGCGTTTTCGCAAGCCGCTTGGAAAAAGGTTTGCGATGGGATAACAACCCATGCAATCACATGTTCAACCAACCGTTTTTACAGGGCACAATCCATGTCTGCCGAAATGCAAGAAGCTGCAAAAAGTTCCAAAGCCTGGCCGTTTGAAGAAGCCCGCAAGGTTGTGAAACGTCATGAGAAAACCGGCTTCCCTGAAACGGTGCTGTTTGAAACCGGTTACGGCCCGTCCGGCCTTCCCCATATTGGCACTTTCGGTGAAGTTGCGCGCACTTCCATGGTCATCAATGCCTTCAAGGTTTTGACGAACAATGAAGTGCAGACGAAGCTGATCTGTTTTTCAGATGACATGGACGGAATGCGCAAAATTCCGGGAAACGTACCCAATGCGGGAATGCTGGAAGCCTATCTCGGGAAACCCCTGACACAAGTGCCCAATCCGTTTCTTGAAGAGGGTGAGGAAGGTGAACCCAGTTTCGGGCATCACAACAATGCGAAGCTGCGTGCGTTTCTGGATCACTACGGCTTTGAATATGAATTCGCCAGCGCGACGGACTATTACGGCTCCGGCAGGTTTGATGAGGCTCTGGTCAAGGCGCTGGAAAAATACCAGGACATCATGGATGTCATGCTACCTACCCTTGGCGAAGAGCGCCAGGCAACCTATAGCCCCGTCCTGCCGGTCTCACCCAAGACAGGGCGGGTCCTTTACGTTCCGATGAAAGCGGTAAACCCGCATGAAGGTACAGTTACTTTTGATGATGAAGACGGAACGGAAACAACGCTGAGTGTGAAGGGCGGTAACGTCAAGCTGCAATGGAAGCCTGATTTCGGAATGCGCTGGGCCGCACTGGGCGTTGATTTCGAAATGTATGGCAAGGACCACCAGATCAATTCCAACCTCTACGATAAAATCTGCCGGATATTGGGAGCCCGTGCACCGGAGCATTTCATCTATGAACTGTTTCTGGATGAAAAGGGCGAGAAGATTTCCAAGACCAAGGGGAACGGCATCACAATTGATGAATGGCTCGCCTACGCGCCAACCGAAAGCCTTTCGCTTTTCATGTACCAGAAACCGAAAACAGCCAAGCGGCTCTATTTTGATGTGATTCCGAAAACGGTCGATGAATATTTCCAGCATCTGGCCGCCTATCCGGGACAGGATGAAAAGGCCAGACTCAACAATCCTGTCTGGCACATCCACAACGGTACACCGCCCGAAACGCCGATGCCGGTTTCCTATGCCATGCTGTTGAACCTCGTGAGCGCTTCAAACGCCTCGGACAAGGAAACGCTGTGGGGTTTCATCTCGCAATATGAGGAAGGGCTAAGCCCGGAAAGCCACCCAGTGCTTGACGCGATGGTCGGGTATGCGATCCGCTACTTTGAGGATTTTGTAAAGCCAACGAAATCCTTCCGCGCACCGACGGACAAGGAACGTGCTGCAATGGAAGACTTGAAGAGCAGGCTCGCCACCCTCGACCCGGCAAGCGATGGCGAAACCATCCAGACGGAAATTTTCTCGGTCGGCAAGGAACACGAATTTGAAAACTTAAGGGAATGGTTCCAGGCCCTCTACCAGGTTTTGCTGGGTCAGGATCAGGGCCCGCGGTTCGGTTCCTTTGCAGCACTCTATGGTCTCGACAAAACCGTTGCCCTGATCGATGCCGGGCTTAAGGGCGAGTTGGGGTAGGAAAGCCGGTTTGCTTTTGAAGACCGCCAAGGTCTGAATTGAGTCCAAGCTGGATATTCAAGGTTCAACTGCGACGGCAGCTAAAACCAAAAGCGGACATCAAATTTGGATTATTTATGTCAATAAACTAAACAGCTTTTCGATAGTACTTTTGAAGCTTCTCAATCACCCAAGTGTGTCTCATCGAGTTTGATAAACCCTTATCAAGAAGAAACTTTGAATTGAACCAATCGCCGATTTCGTTGATATGTGGCACTTCAACGAACAAGTCTGATAAAGTAATTTTGGTCATCGCCCACTTATCGAAACTGCGCGCTTTTATATGGTTATAAAAACAAAGCCTGATTTCTGTATGACGCGAGTCATCTTTAATCGAATCCATCAGCTTTAATAGTGTGGTTTCGGGCCCCTCAAGTATTTGAAATATATTTTGCGTTGAGTAATCGTAAAACAGCATTCCTGTCACGTTGTGTTCGCTATTAAAACGACTTGCGTTAGTACATAACTCTTCAATTTCGGAAGCAGAGAGCAGCTTGGTTGACCGACTTGAATAGCCAATTTCAACCAGATCATCGCAGCAAATTTGCGTTGAGTTTGTCAATGGAATGACATTTATGGGAAAGCTTGTATCATAATCGACGGTGGCATTGGCATCTTGCCTGATCTTGCTTAGAATCTGTTGGGCAATGCCCGTTGAGCTTTCCATTTCTTCCAAAACTGAAATAAAAAAATTTAATCTTCTTAAGTGTGAAGCTTTGTCAGTCAGTTCAGCAGAAATCAGGGCTTTGAATGTTTTGGTAAGCTCTTTATCTAACTTGGCGACCTCTCCGTCGGAGGGAGTAGCGTTGCCAGCAAAAGACATTCTGAGTTCGCTGTCTGCATGCTCATAGTCACGTATCAGCTTGTTAATATCTGGGCTCATGTATAATCCATCTAATCAGACTACCCCGACTGCTTAGCAGCTAAGAACCTTATCAAATGAACTTAATTTCGCAAAGATAGACAAAAGAAATTAGAGAATCATTGATGTAATAATGATCTTTTCCATGTGGAAAGAATTTCCGATATGCGCGCAAACAATAAATATTGAGACTCAAAGTTTCACAACAATTGAGTTTTGACGGCGCTTTTCATTTTTTGTATTTTTTACTTTAATGCCCGAATATTTGATGATTTGATGTTCATATTGGGAAAGGGCTGGGGCTGATATGACATGATAGAACGGAAGCTGCCGACCATTGACGACAAGAAAACTCCAACTGAAGATGAGTTGAAAAAATCAGAGATATTTAATCTCGGCAGTTTGGAGATCGAATGCCTCCAACTCCTCTCGGACGGTTATACCTATTTGGAAATTGCCGAAAAACATTCACTTTCTGAGCTAACGGTTAGACTAATAATTTCAAACGCATCCACCAAATTGGGTGCCACTAGTCAGCCGCATGCAGTCAAAATTGCCTTGAAATCGGGATTGATTCATTTCTGACAAGTGTTTTTGCAAAGGCCGTTAACTTGTCATTCAAATGCATCGAAACAGAGATCGATTTGTCCCGCATACCTGCCGTCAATGCCTGACAAAATTTCCCGCATTCAAAGCCCGTCCAGCGTGCCAAGGGTGATTATAAATAATACTTATGCAGATGGTCTGAACTCATACTTTTCGCGACTGAAGCGGTTCTTGTCAGCTT
>JBCCYR010000255.1:0-4749 GCA_039189355.1 Pseudomonadota bacterium | reverse complement strand
TCGTAACGGATTTTCTGTAAACGGGATAGAAGGTGATGATGGGTCAGCAGGCTATTCTGTTGGCACCGCTGGCGACCTAACGCACGGTATAAAAAGCTATGAGTTTCACACCGGAAGAACTTGAGCGTTATGCCCGGCACATTGTTTTGCAGGACATTGGCGGTGCAGGACAGCAAAAGCTGAAGGCAGCCCGTGCGCTGGTTGTCGGAGCCGGGGGTTTGGGGTCGCCGGTAATCCAGTATCTTGCGGCTGCCGGGGTGGGTACAATTGGTATTGTTGATGATGATGTGGTGTCTTTGTCAAACCTGCAACGCCAGACAATTCATGACACGCAAAACAATGATATGTCCAAGGTTGAAAGTGCCAGGCTCGCAATCGAGCGATTGAATCCGAATGTAACTGTGGAAGCGCATAACCGTCGTCTTGATGCGGAAAACGGCAACGCATTGATCAGTGCTTATGATGTTGTGGCGGATGGCAGCGACAATTTTGACACCAGATATCTGGTAGCCGATTTGTGTGAGGCTCATGAAAAAATACTGGTAACAGCTGCTGTAGGCCAGTTTGAAGCTTCCATCACAACCCTAAAGCCGCATCTGAGAGATGCTGAGGGTAATTTCTTGCCCCGTTACCGTGACGTGTTTCCAAACAAACCGCCGGACGGATTGCTTCCTACCTGCGAAGAGGCCGGCATACTGGGCGCGCTGACAGGCGTTGTCGGCTCAATGCAGGCGCTGGAAATCATCAAGGAAATTACTGAAACCGGGGAAAGCCTTGCGGGCAGGCTTTTGCTCTATGATGCCAAGTCTGCCCGCTGGAATGAATTCAGATATCAAAGAGGGTGATGTCAGGCCCTCTTAGATGAATATCTGAAATACAATGCCTGAACCGATTGCGCCAGTAACGCCTAGCAACAGGTAGATTGCGAATACCTTCTTTTTCACAAGTGACCATACTGCGGCCATTGCCGGCACGGAACTTACAGCGCCCGCCACCATGAAGGACATTGCAGCGCCCGGGCTCATGCCCTGTTCCATGAGACCTGCCAGAAGAGGGGGCGCAACATAAGAGTTAAGATAGGCCGGCATGCCGACAACCGCAGCAATCGTAATCGGTACAACCCCTTCACCGCCGACAAGACCAGCGATGAGTGAAGCCGGGACATAGGTTACCAGCAGGGCTTCCAGGACATAGGCAAGGGCAAGCCATTTGACGAGGAAGAGCGCATTTTGAATGAATTCATCCTTGAAGACCGTGCGTCTTTGCTCTTCTTGCCAGAATTTCCAGACCGGCTTTCCGTCGATCGGACTGGCGCCGCAGCAACCGGCCGGTTTGTACTCGCGAAGGGGATCAGCAAACCAGCCTGTCTTGATCAGGGCACGAATTGCAAAGCCGCCAAACAGACCAAGTGCTACAGCCGAGACAGCTTTGCCGGCGGCAAACGGCCATCCCAGTGCAGCAGCCGTAATCAACAATGTGGGAGGATCGATCAACGGAGAAGAGAGCCAGAATGCCATCACTGCAGAAAGAGGCGCACCGAGGGCCAACAAGCCTGCTATGAATGGAATAACCTCGCAGGAACAGAATGGTGCAAGGCCTCCGAAGAGTGCAGCCAGAAAGATCATGCGCACTTCTTTGCCTTTGAATGCATTGGCAATCATTGTTTCTGCGCCGGCAGCCTTTAGTCCGGCAATCAGGACGACTGCAAATGTGATGTAGGGAATGGTTCCGACAAAAGCCCGGATTGCAAAATCAAGGACCGGAACAAGATTGGGATTGTCCAGGAGCGCGACCACAATCGGTGCGCCCAGGGTTATGGTCCAGGGGGAAGTCAGGCGGATTTTCAAATTGTCCCACAAAGATAGCGGGGATTGAGCAAGATCAGTCATTGCAAGTCTCCTCATCAAGACAGCATTCTTTCAGAATGAATTCAGCAAGGGCTTCCAGATGCCCGAAGTTTGCCCGGTTAATGATTGTTCGCCCGTGTTTTTCCTGAACAATCAGCTCGGCCGCGTTCAGGAATTTCAGATGGTGAGCCAACGTGGACGCCGGGATCCCGGTTTTTTGCTGGATTTCACCAACAGGCAGGCCTCGGGGGCCGGCTTTTACCAGTGTATGCAAAACAGCAAGACGGGATTCTGATCCCATCGCTGAAAAACCTTCTGCTGCAAAAACCGTGTCCATGGCACTCTCATTATTTCTATAAAACTAGAAATATAGAATTATAAGAAGATGTCAAGCCGTATTTCATCGCTCCATGAAAATGAAAAATCTGTCTACCCAAATGATCCCCTTTGAAACAATCTTGCTTTCAACCACAGCTCCAAAACTGCTATTACGCACGGGGGGCACAAGTTTGAGGAGATTGTTATGACTGCCAAAACGCCCGGATTTTCAACCTTGTCTGTTCATGCAGGTGCAAAACCTGACCCGGCAACGGGAGCGCGGGCAACGCCGATCTATCAGACCACAAGTTTTGTGTTTGATGATGTGGACCAGGCAGCGTCTCTCTTTGGCCTGCAGGCATTTGGCAACATTTACACCCGAATTACCAACCCGACTGTTGCAGTGCTTGAAGAGCGGGTAGCGACTTTGGAAGGCGGTCGCGCAGGACTTGCCACTTCATCGGGCCATGCCGCTCAACTCGGGGTTTTTCACACTCTGCTTCAGCCGGGGGACGAGTTTGTTGCAGCAAACAAACTGTATGGCGGATCCATCAACCAGTTCAATCACTCCTTCAGAAATTTCGGCTGGAACGTATGCTGGGCAGATCCTGATGATGTTTCAAGTTTCGAAAAAGCCATCAACGAGAAAACCAAGGCGATTTTCATTGAAAGCCTTGCAAATCCGGGCGGCATTGTCGTCGATATCGCAGCCATTGCAAAAGTTGCAGAAGCTGCGGGCATTCCGTTGGTTGTAGACAATACAATGGCGACGCCATATCTCTGTAGGCCAATCGAACATGGCGCAAACATTGTGGTTCACTCCCTGACAAAGTTTCTGGGCGGTCATGGCAACTCAATGGGTGGCATGATTATCGATGGCGGAAATTTTGACTGGAGTGCGTCAGACAAATATCCGATGTTGAGTCAGGATCGGCCGGAATATGCCGGAATACGCCTGCACGAAACCTTTGGTGATTTTTCATTTGCCATAGCCTGTCGCGTTCTGGGTCTGCGGGATTTGGGAGCAGCCCTCTCCCCGTTCAATGCTTTTCAAATACTGACGGGAATCGAAACCCTGCCGCTCAGAATGGAACGGCACTGCAGGAATGCAGAGAAAGTGGCTGCATGGCTTGATGCCCACCCATCGGTTGAATGGGTGCAATATGCAGGCCTTGATGGGGACAACTACAATGTACTGGCAAAACAGTACCTGCCAAACGGAGCCGGCGCCGTTTTTACCTTTGGTCTGAAAGGCGGTTACGAAGCCGGTGTCAAACTTGTGTCATCTGTAGAAATGATTTCGCATCTGGCAAACATCGGCGATACCCGGAGTCTGATCATTCACCCTGCTTCCACAACTCATCGCCAGCTAACTGATGAGCAAAAGGTGGCAGCAGGTGCCGGACCTGAAGTTGTCCGGCTGTCCGTCGGCATTGAAGACGCGCATGACATCATTGCAGATCTTGAACAGGCATTGGCAGCATAGGGTCAGGACGAATAATCACGCTGGTCATCTATGATCTTTCCATCGTTGGGGAGTGTATCAACGATTTCCACACTGCCCTTGAGTTTGGTGACCACAGCAAGCTGGGTTTCAAGTTCCGCCTTGTCGAGGCTTTCGCCAATGGCCTGCAAGGTCATGGCGTCTGCCGTCCCGTCCCGGCTGACTATGAGCCGTGCCTTTTGCAAACCGCCAACTGACTTTACCAGCTGGTCGATCTGTTTTGGGTCAACAAACATGCCTTTGACTTTTGTGCGCTGGTCGGCACGGCCCATCCATCCCTTGATCCGCATGTTGGTACGCCCACAGGGGGATGGTTCCGGTATGACTGCGGACATGTCCCCTGTACCGAAGCGTATAAGCGGATAGGTCTTGTTGAACGTTGTAACCACAATTTCACCGACTTCTCCCGGCTCAACCGGGTCATCAGTGCCAGGTCTGACAATTTCAACAATAAGGTTTTCATTGCAGACCATGCCTTCCACGATCTCACCGTCATGCATGGTTTCATGGGCAATTGCACCAATGTCGGCGGTGGCATAGCCTTGCATGACATTGATGCCACGTTCTTTGTATGCAGCCCGCATGGACGGGAAGAGCGCGCCACCTGAAACGAAGCCAAGCTTTAAAGAGCTGACATCTCTGCCCATCTCGTCTGCCTTGTCCAAAATGGTCTGAAGATAGTCCGGTGTTCCGGCGTAGCAACTTGGTTTTAGTGTTGCGATCGCATCCACCTGCGCTTCCGTATTTCCGACACCTGCAGGATAGGTAATTGCACCCAAGGCCCGGACACCTTCGTCCAGAATAGCGCCACCGGGCGTCATTGTATAGCCGATTGCACAGTGCACGATATCGCCGGCACGCACGCCTGCTGCATGAAATGAACGAGCCGCAAGCCATGGATCCGGTCCCGGTGCCTGCGCCTCCCAGACTGGCCCGGGCGACATGAAAATCCGGCACCCGTTCATAAGGTTGGTATCGACAAATTCTCCAAAGGGAGGTTTGGCAGCCTGGGCCTCCATCAGGTCCGACTTTCGCATCACTGGAATGTTTGCAAAGGCATCACGACTTCTGATTTCCGCG
>JBCCYR010000254.1:0-4756 GCA_039189355.1 Pseudomonadota bacterium | reverse complement strand
CAATACTCTACAGCGTAGAGTAAATCACATTATAACAATTGTGTCTCTATGACCAATCCTTTGCCAAAGGAGGCAATAGTGGATCGTCGAAAATTTATTACAGCACTTGGAGCGGGCGCGGTATTCCCATCAACAGCTTTAGGTAAAAGCAATGGTTCGGGGACCGTTGATGTTGTGGTGATTGGAGCAGGTGCCGCTGGAATAAGCGCAACACGTGAATTGACTCAGCGCGGCCTTAACGCCCTACTCATTGAGGCTGGAGATCGGATAGGCGGACGGGTTTACACGGATATGGCTATATTTGGCGCTCCTTATGATGTGGGCGCCCACTGGCTGCACAATGGCGAGATTAATCCATTCGTTAGATACGGACAGCAGAATGGGTTTGACCTATACCGCTCTCCCGAAGCCGAAGTTTTTTATGTCGGCAACCGCAAAGCAAGCGATGACGAATATGATCAATTTGAACGAGCAAAACGCGACGCTACAAGGGCAATAACAAGAGCGGGCGAGATAGGACGGGATGTTGCGCCTTCAGAAGTAGTTCCCGATCTCACTGAATGGAACCTATCAGCCAATCTATATATCGGCGCTTACGAGATGGCGAAGGATTTTGATCAGTTCTCTTGCGCCGATTGGTATTCATCTGAGGATGGAACGGACTGGTATTGCAGGCAAGGCTTTGGCACGCTGTTTAATCACAGCTCTCGGCACATGAACGTTGAGCTGAATACTCCGGCACAAACGGTACGATGGGGAAAAAAAGGTGTATCGGTTGAAACCAATCGTGGAACGATAAATGCCAAAGCGGTCATCATAACGGTCTCTACAGGCGTTCTTGCTACTGAAAACATCAAGTTCGATCCGCCGCTACCGGTAAGGAAGCAGGAAGCAATACAGATGTTGTCGATGGGGCATTACAATCACATTGCACTGAAACTAGAACAAAACTTCTTTGGCATTGGGGAAGATGGCTATTTCTCTTACAAAACCACTCAGGAAAGCAATGGTGCACCGAAAGGGTTTGGTGCACTCGTCGACGCAAGCGGTCATGGCATCACCTATTGTGATGTCGGAGGACAGTTCGCAAAAGAGTTGTCCGATCAAGGAATTGCAGCGATGCAGGATTTTGTGATTGGGGAACTAGAGCGGATGTTTGGGTCAGACATCAAGAAAGCCGTGAGCCAAACCCATGTCTTTGACTGGACGAAACATTCGCTCACCAAAGGAGCCTACGCATCCGCCAGCCCAGGCGGTATGTGGGCGCGAAAAGAAATCAGGCGCCCAGAAGCAGATCGTCTCTGGTTCGCCGGAGAAGCAACCAGCAAGTATGAGTGGGCTACTGTGGCAGGTGCCCATAAGTCAGGCATCAGGGTAGCCAAGAAGATCGCCAAGACCCTCAAATCATAGAGCTGTGTTCAGCGAATATTTCTATGGCGAAACTTCAAAATTTCGTTCGCAATGCGCTGACCCTCGAGATACGCACCGCTCACAGATGCCTGCTGGCCACGATGCGTGGCTTCACCTGCAAAGTAGATGCGATCCGCATGCGGGCGAGCCAGAACCTCTCGCTTCGCTGAACCGCCCGGCAATGCACCGGAATAAGAACCACGCACATAAGGTTCGTGACGCCAGTTGGTCGAATGCCCTTTGATGAATTTACGCCTCAGCTCAGATCCAAAGATACCTACCAATATCTCTAGCGCATGATCTACAGCGGCCTCCGAGCCTGCCTCTTGAAGAGTACGATTGAAGCTGCCACCGGTTTCGAAGTTTGTCAGACCCGTACCTCCTACATTGCACAAAAAGCCACCGCCTTGCGGAACAGCATCAGCAACTTCATTGATCTGATAGGTTAGCCAGATATCTGATTCCAGGGGAATTGTGCCCGGTTGGAATAATAGTGCCGTATGACCGTAGTCACTCATTGTAATCGCATCAAGCGCAGAACGACGGTCCGCCTCTAATGGTGGATCAAACCGAATTACATCCTCTGCCAATACACCAACAGAAGCAGTTACGATTACTACCTTGGCTGTAAGTAATCCGTTATCGGTGGTCAGACGCACCTCCTTGGGTAACACCTGAATTTCTTTCACCGGAGCTGACAGCTTAATGGGCAACTGGTCGGCTAGTCTTGCGACAAGGTGACCAAACCCCTCTTTGCAAAACAAGTCTTTTCCGCCTTCCCAACTGAACAAATCACGCAACGAAATCTGATTGGGGTCACGGGCCATGGACAAGCAGCACATCATTCTGGCAGTAAGTCCCCAAGGCCCATCAACCTTCAGCACGTCATCCATAGAAAGATCGTCGTTCTCGCCAATAGAGCTTAACGCATATTTGGCATCTTCAAACACAGCGTCGACCTGATCCCAAAGAATGTCATCATCTTCCAAACCGGCAGTAACAGCCCGGTCTTCATCTGCCTCATAGAGATTCAGACCCATTGCCAAACCTGGGCCTCTAAGCGAATTGATGTGCTCGCAATGCATCCAATGCGCACCTGTATCGAATGGAACGCCGAATATTTCAGTATCTGTATGTGCACGACCGCCAACTCTACCACTAGCTTCCAGGCAGATGACATTCAGATTTTCATCTACCAAAAAGCGAGTAGCTGCAATGCCCGCAGCACCAGCTCCGACCACAACCACATCATAGTCCGTCAAGCTATAGTTCCTTTTGAATTTCCGTCAGACCTTATTGGGACCGCATAGCCTTAAGTTCTAACTACCAAGCAACCAGCTATAACCGCCGGCATCTTTGAATGACCCATCTGATTCCTGTATATATACTTGACAATTTTCAGATGCCTCTTTCGACCACTTTACACAAACCTTGCCGTTACGATACTCCCACGTTCCGATGTCAGTGCCATACTGTTTATCATCGTAACTTGTGCTTCCGTCTGCTTTATAACACTGCGTTCCGGTACTCGGTCCGGAATATGAGATGCATTTGCCGACATGCGTCTCCAAAAACACTTCTTCTGATAAAGGGCCAGCAAACGCTGAACTCGTTGCAACAAGAAGCGATGAAGCCAAGAAGCAGGATTGAAATATCTTTCCCATTGTATGTTCCTTTCTAATATGATGAGAACCATCAACGTCGATCAGGCCGTCAGATCGACCCAAATCGTTTTAAGTTCAGTATATTGCTCATGGGCATGGGTACCATTGTCACGGCCACCAAAACCGGAAGCCTTGAACCCGCCAAATGGCGTGCTGATCTCACCCTCGGAGTACGCGTTCACACCGACAGTTCCCGCCTTCAATTTGCGGGCATAGCGATGCGCTTTCGACACATCCTTGGTGTACAAGGTAGCAGCAAGTCCGTATTCAGTAGCATTTGCCAGTTCGATTGCCTCCTCATCAGTTTCAGCTTTCGTTACACCAACAACAGGCCCGAAAATTTCCTTCTGGAAGATTTCCATTTCCGGTGTGACGTCTGCAAAAACCGTCGGTTGGAAAAGAAGCCCGCCCACTCCTTGACCACCATAAGCAACACGGGCACCTTCAGACTTGCCGCTTTCCACTAGGCCAGAAACTTTCGAATAGTGCTCATCACTCACAAGTGGTCCCTGTTGAGTTTCAGGGTCCATCTGATCACCAATCTTCCAAACTGCAGCCTGCTTTGCAATCTCCGTAACCAGTTCGTCATATACGTCCTTGTGAGCGATAATACGGCTATTTGCGGTGCAGTTTTCACCCATGTTCCAGAAGATCGCTGCAGACTGGATTTCTGCAATGCGCGGAATATCTGCGGCATCCGATAGTACAACAGCAGCAGACTTACCGCCCATCTCCAGACAGACTTCCTTCAGGTTAGATTGCGCGGAGTACTCAAGAAACTTGCGTCCTACCTCGGTTGAACCCGTGAAAGTAAGAGCATCCACATCCATATGTCTGCCGAGCGGTTCTCCAACCTCCGGGCCAAATCCGGTGATGACATTTAGCACTCCTGGTGGAACGCCAGCATCAAGAGCAAGTTCCGCAAGGCGAAGCGCTGTCAGGCTGGTTTGTTCAGCAGGTTTCACAACAACGGAATTACCGGTCGCAAGTGCTGGACCGATTTTCCAGGCCATCATTAAGAGTGGAAAGTTCCAGGGCAACACCGCACCTACAACACCGATGGGTTCACGGACAATCAATGCCAATGCGTCTGGAGAGGAGGGTGCAATCTGATCATAAAGCTTATCTTGCGCTTCACCATGCCAACGAATGCAGTTGGCAGTTTCTGGCACGTCGATTTCCAGGCAATCTGTCAGCGGTTTCCCGGCATCCAAAGCTTCCATGTACGCAAGCTCTTCAACATTCTCCATGATCAAATCAGCAAGTTTAGACAATACCACCTTGCGTTCAGTGGGATGCAGCCCCGACCAGACTCCATCTTCAAAGGCTTTTCGTGCGGATGCTACAGCGGCGTCAACATCTGCTATGCTACAGGATGGAAGCTCCGCAATAACACCGCCGTCAAACGGATTGGTCGTTGAAAAAGTATCACCATTTGAAGCGGGGCCAAAAGCTCCATCAATCAAAATGCCTGACGGCAACTTCATGCTACTGGTAGTTTTCGTCTGTATGTTCATGACTTCTTCCTTTCAGACCTGTGATCACCGTCCGAAGCGCGGCATAATTCAAACTATGTCTTTTACGTCGTTAGCATTCGAACCGATGTTCAAACGCACTAAATTCCTAATCGATCCATCGCCTTGAATGCAGCGACGGTCGCCCCCAGTCCGATATACCTGAAT
>JBCCYR010000253.1:0-4758 GCA_039189355.1 Pseudomonadota bacterium | reverse complement strand
CAAGAATGCCTTCCTCAACGGCTTTCGTGTTTTCTTGCAGTTCATCGGTTTGCGCTTTCAGGCGTGTAACCGCATCATCCACCCGGCCGGTAAGATTTTGGTCAAACTCCGACAAACTGGCTTTTACAGTATCCTGGACGCTCTGGGTGCGTGCAAGAATGCCTTGTTCAACGGCCTTTGTGTTTTCCTCCAGTTCATCGGTTTGCGCTTTCAGGCGTGTAACCGCATCATCCACATGACCTGTCAGGTTTTGCCCAAAGCCTGACAAACGGTCAGCAATGGTTTGGCCGATGGTTGCACTGCGTTCCTCAAGGACTTTGCCGAGCGCTTCTGTCCGCATTCCAAGAGCCGAAACAAGGTTGGTTCCGCTTGTCGACAGGGTATTGTCAATTTTGCTGAGGTTTTCAGAAAGTACGGTTTCCAATACCTCTGCACTCTCATTCATGTAGTTCTCAAAATCAGTAGCACGCATCGAGAGACTGTCTTCGAACCGCTGTGCAGTTCTAACGGCACTTTCCTCAAACTTGCTGCTGCCTGCATCAATTGCCGATGTAAGATTTTCCGAAGCAAGGCCTGCCAGCTGGCCAAACTGTTTTGACTGGGTATCCAGAGTCCCTTCCAGGTGCTTTCTGTTGTCTTCCATGTCCATAACCATCTTGTTGCTTCGCTCTGCAAGCTCGGCTGAACTGGACTTGAGAAGGCTTGAAACCGACTGCCCTGCAGTCATCATTATTTTGGTCAGGTCTTCGACGCGTTCGCTAAACGTGATTTCGAATGCCTTTTTACCTGTTTCAAGCTTGTCATTGATCTTGTCAGCAGTGACCTCAAAACTAGCGGTTCTGCCATCAATGAGAGTGGCGACTGCTTGGCCTGAAGTAGAAATAACCTCCGACATTTCCCGGATGCGCTCGGTGACGCTGGTGTTCAGGTTTTCCGTTCCGTTATCAAGGTTGCTGTAGATTTGCGCGCCTGTACTGGTAAGAACTTCGATCAAGCCTTCACTGGTTTCCTTGAGGCGTGAAGTGATGGTCATTCCTTGAGTATCAAGTGTTTCGCTCAGCAACCCGGCGGCACCTTTGATTTGCTCATCAATGCGTGTGCTTGCGATCTCGATTTCGTTTGTCAGGCCTGACTGGCTTTCGGTGATGGAATTGCGCAATTTTTCTGCGTGGGTGATGACTTCTTCACGTTCATTTCCGATGTCATCCAGCAGACGACGCAGACGCACTTCGGAGTCTCCATAAGAACGCTCTAGGTTCATGACTTCTTTCTGAACCATGAACTCCAGTTCACCGGCCCGGGCAATTGCGCGTTCAACACCGTCACCAATAGCGGTCATCTCGCGGCGAATGGCGGTCCCGACTGTTGCAACCGAGTCATTTGCAACTTTCTCCGGCTGAAGAAGGCGCAGAGAAGCCTGGATCATGCTGCCGGCAGCATGGCGCATTTCGTGTGCCCGTCGCAGCATTACCGCAAAGCCCCAAAGCGGAAACAGAGGCACCAGCGCTGCTGCAATCAGTATAATGATTTCGACATTCCCACTCAGGGTCTGGAAAGTGACTGGCTGGTCAAGATTCGGTATAACGTTCGCATATGCGTAATAGGCACAAAGGCCGAGCCAGATTACGGATGTGAGGGCGGTCCAGGTAAATATGCGGCTGGTCGGTTTTCTTTGTATGGAATAAATGAGGTTTCTCAACTCCTCATCATGTTCGTCATTTGCCGGTACGGGCGGCGTTTCAGGCAGATCGTCACTTAAATCAGCTGTTGCCGGAGCTTCCTCCAAATCAGTTGATGCGGGAGTTGTCTCTTCAATTTCACTCTGGAGGGAGTCGTCACGAAGCTGGTCAGCAGTCTCTGCAAGACTTTTCTCAAGTTCTGCCATTTGCTCATCGCTCAATTCGTCATCTTCGTTGAAATCAATGGAAAGTGCCTTTTCCACTGCATCAAGTGCAGACTCATCAGTTGATTTTTTGGCTTCGTTAGCCATACGCATTACCCTCGTGAAATACCTTGAATTGAATAACCCAATCCGCCCATGCCATCAAACCATTGCACTTTATAATACAAATCCAACAATTTCACGCCCGGAAAGCGAAAAAGTTAAAATAAGGTTAACGAAAGCGTTTGGTTAATGGCCCGTTGAATTTCAGTCTGCAGGCTCATTAACCATTTGTTTCGGTTCCAAACCTATCCTTGTTGAAGAATCAAGGAGTTGATTATGGGAATGGCGCTGAAAAAAGATGTCCTGGCTGCATGCAGAAGTGCAGGAACAGACAAGCCTCTCGACCTGGTACATCTATCGTCGGTTACCATGGGTGACAGGACGCTTGAAAAAGAAATTCTCTCCATGTTTGCAGCGCAAATTCCCGGATATCTGAAACTTGTGAGAGAAGCCAATCAGCCGTCCGATGTGAGAAAGGCGGCACACACAATTAAAGGTTCAGCAAGAAGCATTGGTGCTTTCCGCTTGGCTGAGCTTGCAAAGGCCTGTGAAGAAAAAGAATGTTTTGACCTTGCCGTTCTTGAAACCGAGTTCAGGACGGTTGCGGATTACATTTCAAACCTGAATTGATTTGGGCAACGTTTTGTCGATCATTCGTGCTAAACCTGTCCAAGAAGTCACACCGTTTCTTGACTTGTGCAAAACAAGTGATACATGGCCCTGAGAAAACAAGCACCCGCCTTCAGAAAAGGGCCCGAGATGGCTAAAATCACATATATCACCCATGATGATCAGAAATTTGAAGTGGAAGCATCCAGCGGCACCACTGTTATGGAAAACGCCATCAAGAACTCTGTTCCCGGAATTGAGGCCGAGTGCGGTGGGGCCTGTGCCTGTGCTACCTGCCATGTGTATGTTGATGATCAATGGACTGAAACCGTTGGCTCTCCCGAAGTAATGGAAGAAGACATGCTCGATTTTGCATGGGAGCAAAAACCAAGCTCGCGGCTTTCATGCCAGATCAAGGTATCCGACGCGCTGGACGGTCTGGTCGTTCACATCCCGGAAAAACAGGCCTGATCGCCTGATTGTTACTCCAATGTCATGCGCCTGAATGATAGGAATTTTACAATTCCTATTGGAGACAGGTGATGAGAATTCTGGTTTCATTTTGTATTTTTCTTTCACTTTGCGTTGTTTCGCATGCCGAAAAGATCAAACTGAAGGCCAGTGATGGCGTTGAAATCACTGCAGATTTTCTGAAACCTGACGGGGATTACTCAACAATTCTGGTGCTTTACCACATGGCCGGTGCCAGCCGCGGTGAGTATCGTGAAATAGCCCCTCAACTCAACAAGCTGGGTTATGCCACACTTGCTGTCGATCAACGTTCCGGTGGTGCTTTCAACGGTGTGAAAAATGAAACTGCCGCAAAATCCGGTGGTGCGGTCGGTTATACGAAGGCAATTCCCGATATTGTTGCTGCTGCCGAATGGGCGCGCCAAAATTCAGGTTCGAGGCAAGTGGGTGTCATCGGCTCGTCCTATTCCGCCGGCCTTGTTCTGGTTCTCGCAGGACAAAGCCGTGACTTTGCGGATGCAATCATTTCGTTCTCGCCGGGAGAATATTACGGATCAAGCAATTACGTCGCCAAAGAACTTGACGGGATACGGGTTCCGGTTTTTCTCACGGCTGCCCGAAATGAGGCCGGGCAATGGAAACCGTTTGAAAGCAGGATACAAAGCCCTGTAACGGGGTTTGTGCCGGAAGCTTCCGGCCGCCACGGTGCGACAGCGCTGGTCAGCGGCGATGGTGATGAATATTGGGTGGCACTGAAAGCATTTTTGTCTGAGCATCTGCCAGCGAAGTAATCTTGTTTCCTTGAGAAATCTGTTGCCGTTGGAATAACAGGACAACCCGGACATGTATCAGCTGAGGCTCAGTCAAGCGCCGAGAGTTTGTTCAGCCAGAACTCGCTCTTTGTTGCGATGAAATCGTACCCGTAGCGCCGGTTCTCTTTAATCTGATCGAGTTCATGCAACTCTGATATCTCTTCAACACATCCATTTTTAAAGATGAAAATCCTGTATTCGCCCAATTTCATGAGGTGCTTCGTCGGTGTGTGTTCATCATCTGAACCGTGGTCTTCGTAAATGATAAGCACCTCTGCATCGCCCAGTGAGCCGATTCCATCGATGGCTTCCGCTTCAACACCCTCAACATCCAGCTTCACGATTACTTTGGATCGACAGATGGAAGACAACCAGTCAGCCAAAGAACCGATGGCAAGAGTTTTGACGACACCGCGCGGGATACTGTCTTGCTCTACTATGGAAAACGCCTCATGCTTTGTCCCAAATATGGTGACGTCCATCCCGCTGGTGGCGTGTATCGCATTGTGCCGTATCTCGATGCGCTCACCGTTTAGCTCTCTGTTATGCCGGAGAACTTCAAAATTTTGATGGTCGGCTTCAATTGCAACCGTTGGCTTTTCTCCACCCCCTCTGCTGTTGGTAAAACACGAATGGTAACCAAAGTTGGCCCCACAATCTATGAATGCATAGTCCACATCTGAGACAGCGCACAGGAAAGCCCTAACATCCGGCTCATAGAACTGCGAGTTATCAAACAACCGGCCCCAGTAAGCGTCTCCATACGGAAACGCAAAAACAAAGCCGTCTCCCATTTTTGCTTGTACAACCCGTTTACTTGGTAAAAATGTTCTTACGGCTCTTGCAGCGTATGAAAACCCAAAGAACTTCTTGCGACCTGTAAGTTTTGCCGAAAGGCGCATTAATTCAAGCCCGACGCGT
>JBCCYR010000252.1:0-4763 GCA_039189355.1 Pseudomonadota bacterium | reverse complement strand
TCTGTCGCTCTTCCGGGTCCCATCCATAGTGATGGGCGTAGTAAAGCATTTGAAACAAGCCATGATGCTCAACAACCCATGCAACCTCATCTCGAACGAACGGGCGCAGGATTTCCGCTGCAAAACGGTCATGGTTTTGTGGTGCCAACCCGTCCCCGATATCGTGAATGAGCGCTGCCACCATCCAGTCAATGTCAGCACCATCGTCTTCCGCTCTCGTTGCGGATTGAAGGCCATGCTCCAGACGGGTAATCTTGTAACCGGAAAGCGTATCGTCCGCCTGGTTTCGCATTTCGCGAATAATGCGGTCTGCTGTCATGGCAAGATAGGGTTTTTCCAGTTCATGAAGAAGTTTGTAGTCTTCACGGGTACCGTCCTTCATCTGCGTGAAGGAAACGGTCTGTGTTTCATTTGTATCCATTTTCAGTTCCTATTGAGCTGTCTGGGATATCTCCGCATCGTTGTTCATGGCGTATAGTGCTACATCCTCTGCACCCTCAGTCAACGCTGCAGACTGGTCTTCAAGCACCTTTTCATAAAGTTCGAGAGCATGTGGTTCAAAATTTGCCAATGGTGGAGCAACCGAGATCCAGTTTTGCTTTTCATCAATGCCGCGCATCATCATCGCGTAGTCGCGTGACCCGACAAGCTGTTTTATTTCAGGCGTGACATAGCGGATTACACAACCGATACGCCGGTCATCCGACAGGTTCGGACCGGAATAATGAAACATCCTGCCGTGATGAATGGAAAACTCACCGGGCTGCAATTCAATCGCCACTTCATCTTCCGGATCAACTTCCACCGCCATTTCCTGGCCACGTGAAAGCAGGTTGTCTTCCCCGAACGTGTCATTGTGTGGCTGGATATCCTGCTTGTGTGATCCTGCTACAAATTTCATGCAACCAGAATCGAGGGTGGCCGGTGACAGGGCAAGCCAGGCAGAGGCAAGATGTTCCGTATCACCACTCGCGTCTTCACCAAGGCCCCAATAGGTCATGTCCTGATGCCAGGACACAACCTTTTCCGTTTTTGCTTCCTTGATGAAGAACTCGACACTCCAAACCAATACGTTCGGGCCGATAATGCTTTCAATCGCATCAAGAATGACCGGGTTGCGCGCCAACTCCACTGCCATGGGCATGACCAGATGCGCATTTACACGCAAGTACTGATTGAAATCACGCTTTGGACCAGTTGAGGAATATTTGCTTTCCAGCGTTTCCAATCTGGCACGGTAGCTTTTCGCCTCCCCGGCATCCATTGCCTTCAAAGGAAAGATAAAGCCATCATCAAGATACTTTTCCACCTGTTCTTTTGCCAAGCCTGTCATTCCATCCTCCATCGAAAGACTTGCTATTAAACTGCGAGATTGATACGGCCTGAAGAACTTGGCAATGACTTTGTAACGACATTCACGACGTATTGAGATAGAAAATGGGCAAAAAAGACCAATCAGACTACGCTATTACAGCGAATTCCTTCCTGGGAACGGGCGAAGATGCCACGTTTTCCGGTGTCATGTCGTTCATGCGCCGGAAATATACAAAGGATATAGAAGGTGCCGATCTCGTCGTCTGGGGAATTCCGCTGGACACTTCCGTTACCAACCGCCCCGGAACACGCTTCGGTCCTGCAGCCATTCGCCGTGCCTCCTGCATCCTTGATGCAGACCCGCAATATCCGTTTCACATGAGTTTCTTTGATACACTTGCCGTTGCCGATTACGGAGACTGTTCGGTGAGCACAAATCGTGTATGGGAGAATCCGGAACACATTGAAAACGAAGCCAAGTCAATTCTGGACAGCGGTGCATATCTGCTTTCCCTTGGTGGAGATCATTATGTCACCTGGCCGCTTCTGCGGGCACATGCTGAAAGGCATGGGCCGCTTGCATTGATCCAGTTCGATGCACATCAGGATACGTGGCACACCAATGATGGTGACGATGGAATTCCTGAAATCGATCACGGTACATTCATCACGCGGGCAGTCAAAGATGGCATCATTGATCCTGACAAGTCGATCCAGATCGGTATCAGAACCCATGCACCGGAAGATTATGGCATCGAAATCATGTATGGTGACGAGGTTGAAGAATTGTCAGCAGAAGAAATCGCCAACCAGATCAAGGCGCGGGTCGGAGGTGGCCCAGTATATCTGACGTTTGATATTGATTGCCTTGATCCGGCTTACGCACCCGGCACAGGCACACCGGTTTCCGGTGGGCCGTCTTCTGCCAAGATGCTCTCTGTACTTCGAAAACTGGGAGAACTGAACATTGTAGGGTCTGACGTGGTTGAAGTGGCTCCGGCTTACGATCATGCAGACATAACCGCCATTGCAGGTTCCATGGTAGCAATGTATATGATCGGCCTGCAGGCGGAAAAGAAAACTTCCTGAGACACTGATTCAATTTCTTGAAGTTTTGACTCAGATTTCGGAAAACATTTTAACCATCTGAAAAATAACGGGAAACCTATGAAACCGCGTATCTTTATCGACGGCGAGCACGGCACAACAGGCCTTCAAATCCGGGAGAGACTGGGCAGCCGTGATGACATTGAATTACTTTCACTTGCCGTGGAAGACCGCCGTGATGATGCGAAGCGTCAGGAAATGCTCTCATCCTGTGATGTTGCAATCCTGTGTCTGCCTGATGATGCAGCGCGGGAAGCCGTCGCAATGATCGAGGCTGGCGGCAATGATGATTGCAAAATCATTGATACATCGACAGCGCACCGGACAAGCAACGGATGGATTTACGGTTTCGCAGAACTAGGGCCCAAACAGGCTGACAAGATCAGGAATTCCAAACGCGTCAGCAATCCGGGCTGCTATTCGACAGGTGCAATCGCGCTTCTGAAACCACTGATCAAAACCGGCGTTATGCCGAAGGATTGCATGGTAACGATAAACGCCGTGTCCGGTTATACGGGTGGTGGAAAGAACCTGATTGCACAGATGGAAGACGAAAGCCGCGATGACCATATCGAAACAGCATTCCATCTTTATGCGCTTACACTCAACCATAAACATGTGCCGGAGATCATTACACGCAGTGGCCTGACAAAACGTCCGCTTTTCATGCCTGGTGTTGGGCGTTTTCCTCAAGGCATGCTGGTATCAATCCCGTTGCATCTTGAGCAGTTGCAATATGCTTCGGCAGACACAGTGCGTGGTGCACTGGAAGTGCGTTATGATGGTGGCGACTTTGTCAGCGTTGCAAGCAAACAGGAATGCGCATCAGTATCTCACATCCGCCCAGAGGATTTCGCAGGACGCGATGACATGAAGCTGTGGGTGTTGGGCGGAGAGGATACCGGACACATCAATCTTGTCGCCCAACTGGACAATCTTGGCAAAGGAGCATCCGGTGCTGCAGTCCAGAATCTCAATCTGATGCTGGGTCAGGCGTAAGAGCCGATTGTTCCACGCCAGTGAGCCACTGCTGCTGCCAGCAGGATGACGGCACCGCCCTGGTGCAGAAGTGCCCAGGAAAGCGGCACCTGCAGAACAAGCGTTGCAACACCGATAGCTGCCTGAGCAACAGCCACCACCAAGAGCATGACCGTACGGCGCTTGTGCGTATCACCGCTATCCGAACGCAGCGCCAGAACCATCTGCGCAGCAATTAAAATCAGCACGGCATAGGCACTCATCCGATGGATAAACTGAACCGTTTTCGGATTTTCAAACAGGTTTATCCATACAGGATTTTGAAGCCACAGGTCTGACGGAATGACAGCACCATCCATCAACGGCCAGTCATTGAATGCCAGGCCCGCATCCATGCCTGCTACCAAGGCACCCAGAAATATCTGAAATACAATTGCCAGAAAAACAACCGGAGCAAGACGGTTCACAACAATGCTTGAATGTTCATTGCTGTGTGGTGCCAGCCCTCGCGCCAGCCAGAGCGCGTAGGCAAAAATGAGACATGCGAGCGTTAGGTGAACTGCAAGGCGATATTGGCTTACATCAACCCGGTCCACCAGTCCCGATTTCACCATCCACCATCCGATTACCCCCTGCAAGCCACCGAGCATAAACAGAAGCACCAAACGAGGCTTCATGAAGCTTTCAAGCCGACCGGTTACCCAGAAAAGGACGAGTGGTATGGCAACAAACAATCCGATCAGCCGCCCTAGGAAACGGTGTCCCCATTCCCACCAGTAGATGAACTTGAACTCTGCCAAGCTCATGCCCTTGTTGATTTGCGTGTACTCGGGAATCTGGCGGTATTTATCAAAGGCGATTTGCCAGTCATTCGCATTAAGTGGCGGTATGGCGCCAAGAAGCGGTTTCCATTCCGTTATCGACAGGCCTGAGTCAGTCAGCCTTGTTGCACCGCCGACAATCACCATCACAAAAACAAGAAGACACACGCAGTAGAGCCACATACGGACAAGGGTACGATTGTGCGTTTTTACATCCGGGAAATTTTGAAATGTGTTGGCAGCTATTGTCATAAAGTCCAAATGGCATTGTATGTTCAATTGCTCAAGTCCGTTGCGCGTGACAAGCCGTCGCGTGATTGAGCATTTGCTTTTCATAAAGCAAAAGATAGATATGGCCCATGAATGTTCGTCTGAAAAAACTGATCGGGTCCATATTGATCGTGATTATCGCGATCCTTTATGCCCTAATCGCAACAACGATTGCCGCAGCCAAACTCGCCGATGCCAGCGGCTGGGTACATTTGTTGTATTTTCTTGTTACCGGCTTTTTATGGGTTGTGCCTGCAATTTACATCATTACCT
>JBCCYR010000251.1:0-4781 GCA_039189355.1 Pseudomonadota bacterium | reverse complement strand
TAGGTCTTACTCTTCTCAACCAGATAAGTGACTACGGACGTCAGCTTTGAAATGTAATTGTTATCAATAAGCGCCAGATTGCCTAGCACGCAAGCGGCGCGCCGCCCTCGTTGTGGAGGGTATATAGTCCCCACTGGCTCCAACTGTCAACCGGATTTTCGAAAAAAAATGAAGTTTTTTTGACAATCCTGTTCAGACCTTATCAAGCGTGGCCAATAATGCTTCAAATCAGCTGTTTTTGAGGGCTTTTAGCCTGAAACGGATCAAACGATTAATAGAGGCTCTGTACAATAAGCTATCTCAAAATTGCCCCATTTGCTTGCAAACCAGACTTACATAATAAATAAGGACCTAAACAGGTTTGAGGAGCGGGGCTACCGGGTTTGAATCAGGAAACGGAATTTTTGGGCGAACTTGCTCCGCTGCATGTCAGCAAGCACATCAAGCGCCCGGAGAAAAGACAGATCAGCAAGCGCTGGCTTGCAAGTTCCGTTCTGGTAGGCACCACTTCTCTCTTCATGATGGGCGGAGCACTGTTTGCAGCGCTTGATGGCCGGCAAAGCCTCACAGTACCTGCAGAAGCGTATCAGAAGCAGGACGAAACCAGCAACCTGACAAAGGCACTCAAGGGGAATCACCCCGGATTGCTGGCAAAGGCGCAATCCGGTGAAAAATCCAACGTCATGATGGTTTCGACCATTTCCCGGTCGGGCGACAAAAATGTCGTAAAACTTCGCCCCTTCCTCAACATACAGGCTCCGATGGCGCTGGCCCCCAAGACAGACATAGAATATCCGGGCTTCAATCCGCTAAACATCTTTTCTGAAAGCGGCAAGCTGGAGCTCATCGCCAAGAATTCCGATTTCATGTACGGCGCCGATGTGGAAGGAGAAGTGACACTGAATGTTGTGGACTTCCCCTATGACGAGGAAATCCAGCAGATACCGCCACAACAACGCTCAGCCGAGGTACTTCACCAGATTCGCTCTATCGCCAGTAATCTGGAAAGCGGTGGAGCATATGTTTCAGCCCTTTCATATTTCGACAATGACCGTTTTTCCGACAGTGACACACTCCTGCTGTCATCCGGCGATGTAACAATCACGGCTGAAAATGTATCCATACTTGAAAAGCAGAAGCAGGAACTGCTCGGCGGCACGGATTATTTGGAAAGAACCATTGATGTCCGCACAGAAGCACCCATTAGTGAAATTCTTGCATCAGAAGGCCTGAACGAAACCGAGGTCAGCGAAGTTTCCGCAGTCCTGAGAGGTGACATCGGTGAAGAAACGCTGCGCGAAGGCGATGCACTTCACACCTGGTTCAGGCATGAATTCGACGAAACCGGAGTCAAGCAAAAAAGCCTGGTCAAAGTAAGCCTTTATCGCGGATCTTCACATATGGTGACCATTGCGAGAACGGACGATAACCGGCTTGTTTATGCACCACGGCCCGAAACTCCGGAAACGATCCTCGGTGATCTGAACGAAGCACTGGCAATTCCGAATCAAAGCCTGCCGACAACCTATAACGGCATATACCGGGCAGCCTTGAATGAAGGCCTTACAGCCGAGCTTGCCGGACAACTTGTAAAAATATTCGCGTTTGACGTGGATTTCAGGAGCAGAATTGCACCTCGGGACAAACTGGAGGTTTTTGTATCCTTGGAAGATGGAAAGGAAACTGCAACAGAAAGTTCTGAAATCCTGTATGCCGGAATACAGCTCGGTGACGTAATGCGCCGCTACTATCGTTTTCGAGATGAAGAAACCGGCCGCATAGACTATTATGATGAGACCGGGAAAAGCGCCAAGAAGTTCCTTTTACGAAAGCCCGTGCCGAACGGTCGTTTTACCTCAGGGTTTGGAATGCGGGTTCACCCCATATCACGGCGCTACAAAATGCATGCCGGAGTAGATTGGGCTGCACCACGCGGAACACCCATTTTGTCTGCTGGCAATGGTGTGGTCCAAAAAGCAGGCTGGAGTGGCTCCGGTTACGGCAAACAGACTATTATAAGGCACGCCAACGGATATGAAACGTCCTATGCACACCAGACTGCCATCGCCAAAGGCATCCGTCCCGGTGTCCGCGTGAGACAGGGACAGGTGATCGGTTATGTGGGTTCAACCGGTTACTCAACCGGCCCGCACCTTCACTATGAAGTGAAAGTAAACAAAAACCGCGTCGACCCCATGCGTATCCGTCTGCCGCGAGGAAAAGTTCTCAAAGATGCTGAACTCAAGGCCTTTGAAGCCGAACGCGACCGGATCAATGCACTTGTAACGGGTGAAGAAGAACCTGAAGAAACACAGGTCGCTTCGAATTAGTCTTCACTGACTCACAAATCCCTCCGTCCACCAGTGAGTCAAAGTTCTGCTATGCCGATCTTCTCATAATCCAAGGTCAGCACTGCAAGTAATTCTCAATCAACGTGGTTGTCATTTGCTTCCCGGGAAGTTGAATAGACTGTCCCGCAAACCAGTATCAATCCAGCCATCGTGGCAAACGCAACTTTATATTGATCCTCGCCGTTAAGTCCCAGCCTTTCTGAAAAATCCAGAATTGCTCCGAATCCGAGCTGCATTGCCGGAATTGCAGCAACGGAAACGAGGGAAAGTAGCGTTGATGCACGACCCAATATATTATCCGGAACAGATTTGCGCATATGCGCACCCAACGGAATATAAAATTGCTGAAAGAAGACCATCACGGCCAACAGGAAGACAACCAAATAAGCATTGGGTTGATCAAGAAGAACAAGCGCCAGCAAACTGAAAACGGAAAATCCAACGCTTACCAGGATAAGTCTTTGGCGTGACCTGAGCTTTTTATCGAGCACTCCAAAAATGTATCCGGCTACAATCGTTGATGAAAAGAGAAGCAACAGGACAGCGCCTGCTCCTTCGACAGAAAACTTGGCGATATCCTGTAAATATGGCCCACCCCACAAACCGGTAATGGTTACTATGGGCGCATATGTTACCACGCCAAGGGCGAGAATTTTCAAAAACTCAGATTGCCCAAGCAACGAGAAATATCCATCAGTGCGAGACGCTTCTTCATTTGTGTCAGCATCGGCGGTTCCTGGCTCAACAGCAGCAAATATGCCAAACGCCAAAATTACTGATACCAATGCTACAATCCCGAAAACGAAAACCCACGGCACTCTTTCCAGGGCAAATGCCAAAGGATAGGTTCCAAGCAATCCCCCTATACCACCAAGGGTAACAACCATTCCGCTGATATAGCCAAAGTCGCCGGCATCAAAATTACGGGCAATTATGATGTGCGTTGCAGCTCCCATGGAAGCCAATCCGATACCAATCAGTATTCGGGACAGGAAAGCAAGCTCGAAAGTATAATTGAGCGCAAAGATTGCAGTTCCGAATGCAATCAGGAACACACACCAGGTCAATACGATTCGAGGCCCGATCCGGTCCAGAACTGCACCAAACGGTATTTGCGAAACAATCGTCGCAAAAAACATTGATGAAACCAAGCCACTAACGGCCGCTGCCGACAAGGAAAACCTGTCAATCAATATGGGAGTAAATACACTCCCTGAAGCCCGGTGAAACTGACCCAACGCAAAAACACCTACGCAGGCAAGGAGAACGATAATTTGATTTCTGGAGTAAGGAAGCGGGTTCTTCATAACTGCATTTCGTAGCTATATCAGTAACTGGACAAGTGCATGTACGCAACTTGCTTCGTCATGTTGCTGTCAATTTTGCAACAACCCCAACTCCTTGCGCCTTTTCTTTGTGAGATTAAGCGCCGCCAGCCTGTGTGATTCTTTCAAATACAGTTTCAAGTCTTCAACGCCCATCGTCTCGTCCGAGGTCACTTGTATCCATTTCATCCCACGAGAAGCGAGATATGGTGCCGGGCGCAATCCGGTTTGCTCTTTAAGAATGTCATAGCTTTCAGGTGAGCACTTGAAAGTGACGTGAGGTTCTTTCCCATCTGACCAGCCGCCAATGGCAAAAACCTTTTCACCAACTTTCCATACATGTGCACCTCCCCACTGTATGACCTTGTGGGTCGCAGGCAGAGAGGCGCAAAACGCGTCATAATCTTCGTAAGAGATCAAGCAGCATCCTTTTCGGGCTGGCTGGCTTCATTTGCCGCCGGTTTCCTGCCCGTTATAAGCAGATGATCACCACCGGCGGAAACCGTAACAGTCATTCCGTCATGGATATCCCCCAGCAGAATCTGTTCCGCCAGCAGATCCTGAAGTTCAGACTGGATGACCCGTTTGAGCGGCCTTGCACCATAAGCAGGGTCATAGCCCTTGTCCGCAAGCCAGCTGATTGCATCATCTTCCAGTTCAAGCATTATCCGGCGTTCACCAAGAAGCTTGCGCAAATGCCGAAGCTGGATTTCAACGATGCCCGACATGTCGGATTTCTTCAACCGTTCAAACAGGATGATCTCATCCAGCCTGTTCAGGAATTCCGGACGGAAACTGGCTCGGACCACAGTCATGACTTCTTCACGGACATCGCTTGCCGCCTTGCCATCTTCGAGGTTCACAAGGAACTCAGCTCCCATGTTTGACGTCATGATGATCATGGTGTTGGAGAAATCGACCGTGCGGCCCTGCCCGTCTGTCAGGCGCCCGTCATCCAGCACCTGAAGCAGCACGTTGAACACATCCGGGTGGGCCTTTTCGATTTCATCAAACAGGATCACCTGATAGGGACGACGGCGAACACTTTCTGTAAGCGCACCGCCTTCATCATATCCAACATACCCCGGAGGCGCGCCAATCAGCC
>JBCCYR010000250.1:0-4788 GCA_039189355.1 Pseudomonadota bacterium | reverse complement strand
CATGCCGTGAATATCCTCTGGTGAGGTCTCTACACGAACCAGAATGCAAGGCTTGCTTTCGTTCTTCAAACGCTCGGCATCTTCGGAACTGAATACGACCTGACCCGTGGCAGCGCCCGGAGAAGCAGGAAGTCCGTTTGCAATCACCGTTTTTTCAGCTGATGGATCAATCGTTGGATGCAGCAACTGATCAAGGGAGGCCGGTTCCACGCGAAGGACTGCTTCTTCCTCGGTAATCAGGCCCTCGCCTGCCATCTCTACTGCAATGCGCAAGGCTGCCTTGGCAGTGCGTTTGCCTGAGCGGGTCTGCAACATCCAGAGCTTGCCTTTTTCAATGGTAAACTCAAGGTCCTGCATGTCGCGGTAATGTGCTTCGAGCTTGTTTGCAGTATCCACAAACTCCTTGAATGCTTCCGGCATGACTGTTTCGAGTGATGGCGCGTCAGAACCCGCAGCTATTCTGGCTTCTTCAGTCAAGTCCTGCGGTGTGCGAATGCCTGCAACCACATCCTCGCCCTGGGCATTTACAAGAAACTCTCCATAGAGTTTGTTTTCACCGGTCGAAGGGTTCCGGGTGAAGGCAACACCAGTAGCTGAACTGTTACCCATGTTGCCAAACACCATGGCCTGAATGTTGACTGCTGTTCCCCACTCTTGCGGAATGTTATGCAGTTTGCGATAAGTGATCGCACGCGCATTCATCCAGGACGCGAATACGGCACCAACCGCGCCCCACAATTGTTCTTTAGCATCTTGCGGGAACGGTTTCTCAAGCACTTCTTCAACGCGGGCGAGATAGCGCTCAACCACACCTTTCCAGTCATCGGCTTCAAGATCAGTATCCTGATCGAAGCCGTTTGATGCTTTTACATCTTCAAGAATTTCCTCGAATTCATGGTGCTCCACACCAAGCACCACATCTGAATACATCTGGATGAACCGTCGGTAGCTGTCATAGGCAAAGCGTGCATCGCCTGCTTCCTGTGACAATGCTTCAACTGTCTCATTGTTGAGACCAAGATTAAGCACCGTATCCATCATGCCAGGCATGGATGCACGTGCGCCAGAACGCACAGATACAAGCAAGGGAGAAGCCGCATCTCCAAACTTGCGGCCGGTCGCACTCTCAATTGTGCCCAGAGCTTCAACCATTTGGGCTTCCAGCATTTCTGGATAGGTTTCACCGTTCGCGTAATACCAGTTGCAGGCTTCAGTCGTGATTGTGAACCCCGGTGGGACCGGCAATCCGAGTGAACTCATCTCGGCGAGGTTTGCCCCCTTGCCGCCCAGCAAGTTCCGCATGCTCGATTCGCCTTCAGCCTGACCATTCCCGAAGGTGTAAACCCATTTTTCCATTGTCTGGTGTCTCCAGTGAAATGAGATTTGCGTACCTGATAGTAAAACCGGAACAAGGTTACAATCAGCAATACTGCGGTAAATAGATACCGTGCATGGATTGCACGGCTTACAAAGCGCTAGCCCTTTATTGCTTCAAGCAGCGTTTCACCGAGCTTGGCTGGAGATGGTGATACCTTGATACCGGCAGCTTCCATTGCTTCAATCTTGTCTTCAGCACCGCCCTTGCCACCGGAAATAACAGCGCCGGCGTGACCCATGGTGCGTCCCGGAGGCGCTGTGCGGCCAGCAATGAAACCCGCCATCGGTTTGGAACGTCCCTTTTTGGCTTCATCAGCGATAAACTGCGCAGCATCTTCTTCAGCGGAACCGCCGATTTCCCCGATCATGATGATGGATTCCGTCGCATCATCTGCTAGGAACATTTCCAGGACATCGATAAACTCTGTGCCTTTGACCGGGTCACCACCGATACCAACAGCGGTCGTTTGGCCGAGGCCTGCATTTGATGTCTGGAAAACGGCTTCATAGGTCAATGTGCCGGAGCGGGATACAACCCCTACAGAACCTTTCTTGAATATCGAACCAGGCATGATGCCGATCTTGCATTCTTCCGGAGTCAAAACGCCTGGGCAGTTTGGCCCGATCAGACGGGAGCTGGATTTCTCCAGCTTGGCCTTGACCTTGACCATGTCGAGGACCGGCACGCCTTCGGTAATACAGATGATGAGCGGAATTTCCGCATCAATGGCTTCCATGATTGCGCCCGCTGCCCCTGCAGGCGGCACATAAACGACAGAGGCATTTGCTTCGGTTGCTTCCTTGCCTTCTGCAACCGTTGCAAAAATCGGCAATTCCTCGCCGTTTGAACCTGTCCATGTCTCGCCGCCCTTTTTCGGGTGCGTACCGCCCACCATTTGCGTGCCGTAATAGGCAAGTGACTGTTCTGTATGAAATGAGCCGGTTTTACCGGTCAGGCCTTGAACGAGAACTTTGGTGTTGCGGTCGATGATAATAGACATGTGGAGAG
Organism: Pseudomonadota bacterium; assembly: GCA_039189355.1. Classification (GTDB taxonomy): domain Bacteria; phylum Pseudomonadota; class Alphaproteobacteria; order Rhizobiales; family Rhizobiaceae; genus JAALLB01. The sequence continues at coordinate 2,402 of JBCCYR010000250.1, read as the reverse complement.
TTCCATCAGATTAGTGGAGAGAATTCTCCGCCTTAATGGCAGGGTCTAACGGTATTTTCAACCGTCATGCATGCAATACGATTGTTTAAGTTGCTTCCTTGGAAAGGATCGTAACATTGAGCAGGTTTGCCTTGCCGTTTGTGCCCGACTTGTAGACCAGAAAAACCTTGAAATCCTCATTACCACCAGACCAGGTAGTTGTCAGCAATTCACCTTCGGGGACATCAATGCTGTCTGGCTGCTTGCGGGCAAGCTGGTTCATGCGTTCCAGCACAACGTCTGCTTCATCACGGCCATCCAGCACCAAGGTGCAACCCGTAGCTACGCCATCGGCAAAATCCGGGAATGCTTCCTTGAAACGATCCGTCAATCCAGACTGGACAACACCCAGACGATACAAACGCTTTGCTATGCGCGCATCCCATCCGAGAAGAACGGTCGGATTATCGATGGTGGTGAACTGTTTGAGATCATCGCCACCCATGCGATCCCAAGCAAACCGGGTAGCCATGTCTTCGATATTGCGGACAACCGGAACCTGAGCATAACAGACGCGGTTGAATACCAGTACAGGATCCGTGTCGGCAGTTGGCGCATCAGACTGTGCAAAAGCAGGTGAAAACGCCGTTGCAAGCGCAAAAATGGAAAATACGGATTGGCGAATACAATTCATTGGATCAAACTAGCCTTTTCAAGTCACTAACAGTCAAATCGCTTTCAATATTACCCGTATTAAGGGTCGTTGCAGGCTCAAACATCAACACAATGGGTTGATCGGACAACGAACGCGGGCGGTGCTCAACCGTTTTGGGAACGACCATGAAATCTCCCTCGCCCAGCTCCACTGCCCCATCCCTGAAATCAATCGCAATTTTGCCTTTGAGAACCAGAAAACCCTCGTCTTCATTGTCATGGGAATGCCAGTCAAAGACTTCACCAAATTTGGCGACTTTAACCTGATAGTCGTTGATATCACCGACAACATGCGGATCGAACGTCTTGTCGATCTGGTTTTCTGCGGATGTGAGGATGTTGAGTTTGGATGGGGGCATTTCAATTCTTTTGATCTGGCACATCCCTGATTTCAGTCAACAACTCAGTAGATTGTTTCTGGAGTTCAACCGACTCTTTCATCCGCTGCTGCCATACTCTTGTTTATCGTACCGTCGCTTTTCCGAAAACCAGAAAAGGGAAATGAACAGACCAACCAGAATAGCTAAAGATATCCATGGGCCGTCAATTGACATCGGGCTACCCCTTGACCGCCTTCACGATCTTCTGGGCTGCATCGTCAAGATCATCAGCAGCAATCACATCAAGATCACTGCCGTTGATCATGGCCTTGCCTTCTTCAACCTTGGTGCCTTCAAGGCGCACAACCAGCGGCACCTGAAGACCGACTTCCTTGACTGCAGTCAGCACACCTTCCGCAATCACATCACAGCGCATGATACCGCCAAAGATGTTGACCAATATGCCTTTTACATTCGGGTCAGACGTGATGATCTTGAACGCAGCTGTCACTTTCTCAGCCGTGGCACCACCACCCACGTCTAGGAAGTTTGCAGGTTCGGAACCGTAAAGCTTGATAATGTCCATGGTAGCCATCGCCAGCCCTGCCCCGTTCACCATGCAACCGATGTCACCATCCAGTGCAATGTAAGCAAGGTCGTATTTGGAAGCCTCGATCTCCTTGTCGTCTTCCTCGGTCAAGTCGCGAAGCTCGGCAAGCTCCGGGTGACGGAACTCGGAATTGCCTTCAAACGAGACCTTGGCATCGAGCACACGCAGATGACCGTCTTTCATGACGATCAGCGGGTTTACCTCAAGCAGACTCATGTCTTTCTCGACAAACACGTTATAGAGCAACGGGAACAGCTTCATGCCATCTGCCGCAGCATCGCCATCCAGTTCGAATGCATCACAAAGTGCTTTGGCATCGGCTTCCGTGCAGCCTGTGTCCGGATCGATTGCGATTGTGTGAATTTTTTCAGGTGTCTCTTCCGCAACCGCTTCAATGTCCATGCCGCCTTCAGTGGAAGCAACGAAGGATACCCGGCTGGTTTCACGATCCACGAGAACCGAGAGGTAAAGTTCGCGATCAATGTCAGCACCGTCTTCAAGATACAGGCGGTTGACCTGTTTGCCGGACGGACCTGTCTGTTTTGTCACAAGCGTATTGCCAAGCATTTCGCTCACATGCGAACGCACTTCGTCCGGCGAGAAGGCAAGGCGCACACCGACTTTTGCATCTTCCGGCAACTCCTTGAACTTGCCCTTGCCGCGACCACCGGCATGAATCTGGCTTTTCACAACATAAAGCGGACCGGGAAGCGCATCGATTGCGGCCTCAACATCATCAGCAGAAAGGATCGGAACTCCAGGCGCAACCGGAGCACCAT
>JBCCYR010000249.1:0-4801 GCA_039189355.1 Pseudomonadota bacterium | reverse complement strand
GTGCGATCCGGCAAGTTCGGCACGCGTTTCAAAAATGTCCGCCTCGTTGCCTTCCAGCCCCTTGCGGTACAATCCTTCAAGGCGCTCGATTTCCTTATCCTTGTTGGCAATGAGTGTCTGCCAGTCAAAACTGCTTTCCCCAACGGTCCAGCCAAAACCTTCGGCGGCTTCAAACTCTTCAGAAAACCCTGAAGCGTATACCATCAGCTTTTTTGGAACACAGCCCCTGATCACGCAGGTTCCACCCCAGCGGTACTCTTCTGCAATTCCAACGCGCTTTCCCATTCCGGCGACAAGACGGCCTGCCCTGACACCACCTGATCCGCCGCCAATTACAAAGAGATCGTAATCAAAACTGCTCATCAAGCCATCCACTTCATTCAAAACAAAACCCGGCATTTGCCGGGCTCCCATATAGATAAAAGTCTACTTGGTTATTGCAAGTTGGCTTCCTGCAATCTTTGCTGGACCTGCTGTGTCATGTCCCGCGTCAGTCCTGACCGCCATACTTTGGAGGCTTCATCAATTTCCCGGAACAATCGCGGTGTAAGTGCCAGAAACTTGGTTCCGGCTTCACTGGAGAAAAACGTCTCGATTGTATTTAATTCTTCTTCAGTGAAAAACTTCGTATAAATCGCTGCAACTTCATTTTCCAAAGGACCACGCCTTGCCGCAAGCGATATCGCAACCTCGTCCACGATTGTGGAAATTTCACTTTCAATGTCCGGCCGGTTTGCGATCAGGCCGGCTTTTGTAAAGGCTGCAAGCTCAGGAAGTATCTTGTCGAGCCTGGCTGTTGCACCGGTTGCAACCATTGCAGACTTCGCAGCTGCAGTGTGTTCAGGCGTTATTTCCTGCGCACTGGAATTCAATGTTGCAAACAGTCCAATAGACATGGCCAGAATGGCTGTCCGGCATGTTGACAATATTCGCTTACCATTTTCCATATGGTTTATTCTCCATATCACATAGATTCATTGATTGTCTGTCAGCCAAGGCGGCGTACACCTTGCTCACCGGCCAAAAACACGACATTGGCGTACCCTAAAAACAAGCCGTGTTCAACCACACCCGGCACTGAAAACAGCCCGGCAGACAAAGCCAATGCATCCGGAATGTGTCCAAAAGAAGCATCAAGTATAAAATGTCCACCATCTGTTGTGTAAGGCTCGTCTTCACCGCCACGCAACTTGATTTCCCCCGCAAGATTCAGGGAAGATGTTACCTTCTCAACAGCAATACGTGTGGCTGCCAGTCCAAACGGATTGACCTCTATCGGCAGTGGAAATTTCCCCAGTACATCCACCAGCTTGGTGTCATCGGCTATTACAATCATCTGCGCTGATGCATGAGCTACTATTTTTTCACGGAGTAGCGCGCCTCCCCCACCCTTTATAAGATTGAAGTCCGGATCAACTTCATCTGCACCGTCCACAACCAGATCAAGCTCCGGCATTTCCTCCAGTGTAGAAAGCGGAACAGCCAGTTCCTCGCACAAGGCCCGTGTCTTTTCGGATGTCGGCACGCCAATTATATCGAGGCCATCAGCAACCTTTTCCGCCAGCAGCCTCACAAACTCGTCAGCGGTGGAACCTGTACCAATACCCAGCCGCATTCCGTTTTCCACCAGACCCAATGCAGCCCTTGCGGCCTCTATCTTAAGTTCACGGCTCATATTGATCTGGCTTACCCTTCTCCAAGATGATATCGGTGGCTTAACACGCACAGATTCCCAGCACTATCCATATTCTCCCATTTCAACAGGCATTGATACGCAAATGCATAAAAACACAGTGATCTTTGATCTTGACGGAACCCTTGCCGACACCGCACCTGACCTGATCGGAACCCTGAACCGGATTATTGCTCCTTACGAGGTGCCACAGGTGGATCTGAAGCAGGTCGGCCAGATTGTTGGACACGGCGCCAAAGCCATGATCCGCAAGGCATTTGAAATCGGGGGAAAAGACTTGCAACCCGAATTGCAGGAAGCCCTTTTTGCAGATTTTCTCGAAGACTATTCCGCAAACATCGCCAATGAAACCCGGCTCTTTGACGGGCTGCTTGATGCGATGGGCATTCTGAAAGAGGACGGTTTTACGTTTTGTGTCTGCACAAACAAGATGGAGAGCCTTGCAAGGATTTTGGTCAGCGAACTTGGGGTATCCGATCACTTTTCTGCCCTTACGGGCGGGGATACATTTGCCTTTAAAAAACCGGACCCAAGGCACCTGGAAGAAACAGTAAGGCTGATGGGCAGGGAAATCGGTTCTGCGATCATGGTGGGAGATTCATCAACAGACATAAATGCCGCGATAAACGCAGGCATACCATCCATCGCGGTTACGTTCGGCTATTCAGATCAACCGCCAAATTCCCTCGGTGCAACGCGCATAATCAGTCACTACAGCGAACTGCACCAGACAATCATGGATATTTCAAAGAAAGATCAGGCTGCTGCAACCTGACGTGAAACTTCCATTACGCCGGACTTTTCCTTGTCCTGCCAACCGCTGTGCCACTCAAGGAAGTCTTTTTCAGGCATGGGCTTCGCGAAATAATAACCTTGGGCGAAGGTACAACCGTATTCAGCCATGAATTCAAGCTGTTCGATCGTTTCAACACCCTCTGCAACCGTCTCATAGTTGAGGCTGTTTGCCATTGCGAGAATGGTACGTACGATAATCTGCCCATGCTCTTCATTGCTGTTTGTCAGCATGTCAACGAACGAGCGGTCGATTTTGAAAACGTCAAACGGTAGCTGGGAGAGTTGTGAGAGGTTTGAGTAACCTGTTCCGAAGTCATCAATGGCGAAACGGATTCCCAAACCCTTAAGTGTTTTAATGTGGTGCAGGGCCATTTCCGGGTTCTGCATTGCCATGCTTTCCGTAAGTTCCAGTTCAAGGCGCTGTGCATTGGCTCCTGTCTTGGAAAGCACTTCCATTACCACTTTGGACAAGTCCGCACCACTGAACTGGGCTGTGGAAATATTCACAGCGATTGAGAGATCAAGCCCCAACTCTTCAAACCGGTTGATCTGGTTACAGGCTTCCTCGAGAATCCATTTGCCCAGTGGCAGAATGAGACCGCAATCCTCTGCAACATTGATGAATTCCAGTGGCTGAATCATACCTCTTTCCGGATGTTTCCAACGGATCAATGCTTCTACGGATCTTGGCTCACCGGTTTTGGTTTCAATTTTCGGCTGGTAATACAGTTCCAGTTGATCATTGTCTTCGAGAGCAACGCGCAAATCACGTTCAATTACCATGCGGCGGGATGCTTCCTGATTGAGCTCTTCGGAATAGTAGCGGTAGGTGTTTTTGCCCTCTTCCTTGGCCTGATACATTGCCAAGTCAGCGCTTTTGAGAATTGTCTGATAATCAGACCCGTCTCTTGGAAAAATCGCGATTCCGATAGAGGCGCCAATCCGGATTTCAGAACCGTTGACCACAAATGGCTCCGAAACCGCATCAATGATGCGTTGTGATACGGTTGCAGCATCTGTTGCCTCGCGCAGGTCGGAAAGCAGAACCGTAAATTCATCTCCCCCGAGACGTGCAAGCATCTGACGGTTTTTGCCGTCATTGGTCTGGTCTGAGCCATCGTCCTCAGACATGGCATTGGCAACCTTGAAAGCGATCAAGTCTTCTGCCCGCAGCACATTCGCCAGGCGGTCAGAGAACTGGCCGAGCAGATCATCGCCACTGTCATGGCCATGAGTGTCATTGACCTTCTTGAAGCCATCAAGGTCAACAAACAGAAGTGCTCCGGTGCTTTGATGGCGCACTGAGCGGCGTATTGCCCGTGTCAGCTCTTTCCGAAAAAACTCCCGGTTTGGCAGTTTTGTAGTCTTGTCGACATATGCCAGCTCATAGACCTGCTCGATGTTGTGCTTGAGCTTGGAAATCATCTCGGAGAAAGCAGAGCCAAGCTGGCGAATTTCACGCGGCCCCTCAATCGGCACATCACAGTCCAGATCACCCGCAGTAATCGAGGCTGTTGATTCCGACAACCTGTGCAGCGGACCTGTAATCTGGCGGACCAGCAAAGTCGAAAACATCAGACCAAGCAGCAGAATTGGAACCGAGAAATAGAGGTTTGAGAGAATTATCGGCACAGCAACGGCCGCAAAATCCGGATTGTAAAATTTTATTGCAATCGAGCCAATTACTTCCCCGTTTCTCAGCAAAGGCTCCGCAACAGTGATCGTTTCATCAATAATGGAATGTGCTACTGATGCCGTCTCAAGAGACCTTGCCTGTTCAGGGATATTGTCAATGCTCAAGAGCGCAGGCGTTGCGAGATCACCATCGAGATAAAACGTGCGATCACGGTCGACTGCAATAACCTGCTTGACATTGGCACGCGTCCTGACCGAGGCGAGAATGCTTTCGATTTCCGTAAGATCCAGGTAATCGAATTGCTTTTCCAGACTACGGGCAACCACATTTGTCATGGAAAGCGCTTCTGAAAGCCGCTCGTGCTGTGATTCACGTGTTTCAACGACGGTATCGGTCACAAGCTGGGCAGCCATCAAAGTTGCCGCCAGTCCGGTAACCAGCATCAGAACCCTGAAATGGATTCCGCCCATCCTTGCAATCAGGTTGCTCATTTTCAGCCGCCCAGCCGAAGCAACATGCTCCGCTCCCTACTTTTTTATGAAGCATTAGCAAGGACTGCGGAATAAATGGTTAAACCCTTAAAACCTTGGAGAAAAACTGAAGTAATTCAAGGAAACTGGTTAACAGAATGAAAAAACCAGTATGAGATATTTATATTTTGAGACGTGCTCTTTTAC
>JBCCYR010000248.1:0-4812 GCA_039189355.1 Pseudomonadota bacterium | reverse complement strand
CTTCAATCTCAGGCGCATCCACTTCCACTTTTGTCTCAAATTGCGGATCCTCTGCCCCTGCTTCCAGTGCGAGTTTCTGCACTTCTTCTTCAAGGCTTTTTGTAGCCACTTCCATTGCCTGATCTTCGCTTGCAAACATTTTTGGACCGTCCGGCATCAGTACAGCAATTGAACCTCCACCATCATTGCTTGAAACCGTTAGCGATTTTGTTATCCGAACCTCACTTGCAACTGCACCAATGGCATTGGCCACATCTGCATTTGCAGGAACCAGGCATTCCGTTCCAAGCCGTTCGCCGATCGCAGGATAATAGGTTCCCGCTGACGCACCGAGGCCAACCAGTGGCCGGTCCAGCGACACGTTGAATTTCACAAATCCGGAAACACGCGACAAAGCTCTTGAGATCAACTCCGATGCACCGGGGCCAATGTTGATGCCGTCTTCCGTACTGCATGTCTTCAAAATCACATCGCAGCTTTGGATAGTCAGCTGATCTTTCACTGTGAGTGAGAGCGTTTCGGCAGATGCGGCTATGGGTTGTCCAAAACGGTCTTTCATCCTGCAGAAAATGCCTGCCGCCAGCTTTGCAGCATCAGCATTCCAGTTATTTTGCAGACCCAACACATGCATGGCGTCCGATGGCGTGAAACCCGAAACCTGAGCCAGCCCGCGTGACACAAGCCTGTTGAGTGTTCCTGCCTCCGATGCTCCTTTAAGGAAAGTATCCAGTGGCTGGGGACGATCAGTAAGCCTTTGATAGAGTTTTGTTTCGGTCGCTTTTAATCCGCCGGCCTTGTTTCCCATTCCGGCAGTCCTGAATGCAAAGCGACAACAATGCTGTGTAGGGTTTTCGAGCCCCGACTGACGTTCCAGTTCCTGCATGACAAGATCGGGATACTCTTCTGCCAGCAGGCTAAGGGGGATTTGGCGCCTTGGACCAAGCTTCAATTTGGTATTTGCTTCATCATCGACAGATACTGCTGAATCACCCCCCAGGCCAAACGTGTGCATGGCTACCGCTTCAACCATCGTTGTAAAGCCGCCAACACTCGCCCCTTCAGGCTCAATCCGGGGCCAGCCTTTTTCAAGAATTGCAACATCCGTCGTTGTGCCGCCGATATCGGATATTACGGCATCTTTCTTGCCCAGCAGAAATTTGGCACCAACCAGACTGGCAGCAGGACCTGAAAGGATTGTCTCGATCGGCCGGTCAAGTGCGAAGCTTGAGTCCACAAGTGCACCGTCACCGCGTACAACCATCACTAGCGCCCTGATACCGGTCTTGGCAAGATGAGATTGGCAGGCAAGTATCAGTTCCCGGATAACGGGAATAAGACGGGCATTCAGTAGTGTTGTGAGCGCACGTTTCGGGCCACCCAGTTTCGATGACAGTTCATGACTGCAAGTGACCGGAAGATTGGTTGCTTCAGCCAGTAGTTCCTTCACCTTTAACTCATGCGTGGCGTTTCTGACCGCAAAGTATCCGGCCACCGCAAAGCCCGAAACATTGTCTTCATGTTGCTCGATAAAGCCCTGCAATGCGCTTGTATCAAGTGGTTTTTCATTGCCTTGAACATTATGGCCGCCAGGAACGAAAATCACAGGATCGCCACCCAAGGCTTCGCGCAGACCGGCACGTTCCATGTCTTCTTCATTGAAGCCGATCATGACCAGACCGACACTTCCTCCCTTCCCTTCCACAAGGGCATTTGTTGCCAGTGTGGTGGAGAGTGACACCAGAACAATGTCTGACACCTCTCCATTGTATTGATCAAGTACGGCATCTACCGCGCCGGAAATCCCGATTGAAAGATCGTGCTTGGTTGTAAGGGACTTGGCTTTTGCCAAAACGCCATCATCATAGGTAAACAACACGGCATCCGTGTATGTGCCACCTGTATCGATGCCAAGAAGAACCTGGTTTTCTGTCTGCTGCATGGAGTATCCGGTTGCCTGAAGTATGGATTTATTCAGACACATGTAATGCGGAAGCAAGTTCTGAAAACGACTTAAATCCGTTTATCCGCTATTGCGGAGACCTGCTGCAATGCCATTGATGCTCAGCTGGATACCGCGCAGGATTTTTTCATCTTGATCACCACCGGGTTCGCGATATTTGCGCATCAGTTCAACCTGCAAGTGATTGATAGGATCGAGATACGGAAAACGGTTGCGAATGGAACGATCAAGCAGCGGATTTGATTCCAGCAGTTTTTTCTGACCCGTAATGTCAAACAACACTTTTACCGTCAGATGCCATTCTTCTTCGATCTGAGAAAAAATGTTTTCCGCAAGCTCTTTGTCTGGAACGAGGTCTGCATAACGGCGGCCGATTTCAAGATTGGTCTTGGCCAATACCATGTCGAGATTGGAAAGCTGCGCCTGGAAGAATTGCCATTCAGCGAACATGCGCTGCAATGTTTTCATGCCTTCTTCAGGATGCGTGTCCAGATACGTTTTTACCGCCGTACCAAATCCGTACCAGCCGGGAACCATGAGGCGGCATTGTGACCAGCTGAATACCCAGGGAATGGCGCGAAGGTTTTCAACTGCCCGCGTCTTTTTACGGGAAGCCGGACGAGACCCAATGTTGAGACTTGCGATCTCGTTGATGACAGTGGCATTCCAGAAATAATCAACAAAGTTCGGTGTTTCATAAATCAGGCCACGGTATTTCTCGAAAGCGCTTTGGGAAATCGCATCCATTGCATCCAGAAATACCGTATCGGGTTCCGGTCTGGCTTTTTGCAGAAGTGAAGCTTCAAGCGTGGCTGCTGCCAGAATTTCAAGATTGCGGCGACCAAGCTCCGGATTGGTATATTTTGACGAGATAATTTCGCCCTGCTCCGTTAACCGCAGATGTCCTTTGACTGCTCCGTTCGGCTGGGCAAGGATCGCGTCATAGCTTGGACCACCGCCGCGGCCAACGGTTCCACCCCGGCCATGGAACAATCTGAGTTTGATGCCATTCTTCCTAAACAGTTCAATGAGTTTGATTTCGGCTTTGTAAAGCTCCCATCCTGAGGTGATATAACCACCGTCCTTGTTGGAATCGGAATAACCCAGCATGATTTCCTGGACGCCGCCCATTGCATCAACCAAGCGCCGGTATTCCGGAATCGAGAAAAGCTGCTCCATGATTTCCGGACAGGCACGCAAGTCACCGATTGTCTCAAACAACGGTATGAGATGCGTGGTGGTTTCACCCTCAGGTGATACCAGACCCGTTTGCTTCATGATGACTGCGAGTTCCAGAAGGTCGGAAGCACTTTGCGTATTGGAAATAATCGAGTTTCTTATCGCGCCGTCGCCATAGCGGTCTTTCAACTTTCTCGCCATCCGGAAAATGCCAAGCTCTTTCTCGGCTTCTTCAGAATACGTTACGTCCTGACGCAGCAGCGGTCGTCCGATAGAAAGTTCCTTTGAGAGGAGTTCGATACGCTTTTCCTCGGCAAGTTCGGCGTAATTTGTGCCCGGCTCTGCAGCTTCATAAAGTTCGTGAACGAGCCTTTCGTGCACATCGGAATTTTGGCGCATGTCAAGGCTCGCCAGGTAAAACCCAAAACAATCGACAGCCCTGCGCAAGTGACGAAGCCTGCCGCGCGTCAAGAACTCCGATCCATTTTCCAGAAGAGAGTTCCGGATTATATCAAGATCAGCAATCAGCTCGGACGCATTTGCATATTCCTCTGCCTTGCCAAGTGGCCTACGTGTGGTTTTTGACTTGTCGATTTTACGCAATGTTGCAGACAGGCGGTTATACATGCCTACGATCGCACGGCGATACGGTTCCGTTGCACGATGATGAGAAATGTCACCTGATTTTTCTGCCAATTCCAACAACTCGTCAGAAACAGAAATAATGCGTGTTGAGAGTGAGAGCTCACCACCAAGCTTGTGAAGTTGCTCCAGATAAAAACCGATTGCTTTCACGCTTTGCCTGCGCAAGGCCTCGGCCATGATATCCGCGTTTACAAACGGGTTCCCGTCACGGTCTCCACCAATCCACGCTCCCATCTTGAAGAAAGACTTGATCGACACATCATTTGCATCGCCATTCTCACCCAACAGGGTTTCGATATGGGTGTACAGTTTAGGAAGCTCCTTGAAGAAGGTATGATCATAATACGCCATGCCGTTGGAGACTTCATCCAGAACATCCAGCTTGTTCTGACGCAGCAGGTTCGTCTGCCATAGAACCAGAACGGCACGTTTCAGTTTGTCATGGATGTCTTCAAGCTCTTCGGGTGTCCAGCCATCCCGGTCGCGCTTGGAAAGCAGGTCTGTCATTGCAATTTCGCGGGCCATTGTGGATTGGCGGCGCACTTCTGTCGGGTGCGCTGTCAGGACGGCTCTCAAATTCGCGCCCTCGAAGAATTCGACAAGGTCTTTCCCGGAAATTCCCTCTGCCTCAGCCCTCTCAAACGCTTTTTTCATGGATCCATTGCGCGGATCAGAGCCGTGAATCTCATGATATCTGGTTCGGCGAATGTGATGCTGGTCTTCGGCCATGTTAGCGAGATGCGAGAAATAGCTGTAAGCGCGGACCACTTCCACAGTCTGGTAAGGATTGAGTGTATCCAAAATGTTCTCGAGTTCCTGCCTGGCGCCCGTGTCACCCTCTTTAAGCCAGGTCACAGATTTCTGCCGGATGGTCTCGACAATATCAAAGACCTCATCGCCCTCCTGCTCGCGCACTGTGTCGCCCAGCAGGCGTCCCAGAAAGCGGATATCTTCTTTCAGGGGCAAGTCTTTTTCAGAAGCTGTATCGAACTCGGACGCTTGCAAATTCATGGGCTGGGGACCTGTAT
>JBCCYR010000247.1:0-4822 GCA_039189355.1 Pseudomonadota bacterium | reverse complement strand
CGGACTCCAGGATAGAGCGATCAGTGCAGATTGTCAGAGAGGCTGGAAAGACCGAGAACAAGGAAACAGACAGCCCCACCACAATTGATCAAAATCTTCCAGAAGAAGACGTGGGCGGAAACGCACGCCAATCATCTTCTGAAAATTCTGAACGCCGTGAAGAACTCATGAATTATGAGATCAATGAAAAGAAAGTATCACTGGTCAGTGACGGATATAATGTAGAAAACCTGTCCGTAGCCATTTTGATTAACAAGGGCAGAATTTCAGAAATCCTTGGTCCCGCAGCAGCTACAAATGAATTCGAAGAGAAAGCCGCAGAACTTCAACAGATTGTATCAGCAGCTGTTTCTCTCTCGCCTGAGCGTGGTGACAAGGTAACGGTCAATCTGGTTGAGTTTATACCCGAAACCGATGTCACAAGTCATGCCGAAGGTAATGTTGCTTTGAGCTTCCTGGCTGTACACTTCGGTTCAATATTGAACACGGCTGGCCTGATCCTGGCTGCAGTACTGTTTGCACTATTGGGCATTCGTCCCGTTATTGCATTCTTGAACAAGAACCCGGCTTCAGCTCCGGTTCAGGCGCAATTGCCTGCCGGCAATGTTCCCGGTGCCTTGCCTGCTGGCTCAGATACATCCGTCACTGCCTCGTTACCCGATCCGGCTACCAGTCCTGCTGATCCGTTAACCCCGGGTGCCACAGGTGCACAAAGCAATAATGTGAAGTTCTCTTCAAGCGAACCTCTGGTTGATGCGACGCAAATGGCGGAGCAGGAATCTCGAATAACTCAGCAGCTTGAGCACTTGGTGGCTCAAAGTCAGGAACGTTCGGCGATAGCGATCAAGCACTGGATGCAGAACGATAATGCCCCGGCGGTCTGAAGCGATAGCAGTTGGGAATTGAATAATGGAAGATAATCAGAATGGACATGGAGAAATTATAATCGTTCGCCGTAGCGGCGGCGGACACGAGGATGAACATCACGGAGGCGTTTGGAAGATTGCCTTTGCTGATTTCATGACCGCCATGATGGCGTTTTTTTTGGTAATGTGGCTGATCAATGCTTCAAATGAACAAACCAAAAAAGCGGTCGCAAGCTACTTCAATCCTATCAAGCTTATGGATACCACCTCCAATCCGAAGGGAGTGAAAAATCCGAAATATGGCGTGGAACAAGAAGAGGTAGAAGAGGATGAAGACACTACCAAAGTGACAAACCCGGCTAAAAAGCTGATCTCGTCGGATAAAGCCAATACGACATTTGATGAAAGGGCTCTTTTTGTAGATCCATTTGCTCTGCTTTCCGAAATTGAAGGTGGTATTGCCCGGAACTTGGAGGACAAGTTTTCAATAGCTGACGATAGTCAAAATTCGAATAAAGGCATCGGGCTTAATGGTGGTGTTTCATTTCAAGACCCGTTTGATCCCTCAGTATGGAATATTCGTGAAGGCGTAGCGCGAAAACAGGACGAACAGGCAGAAGAAAAAGCAGGTGAGGCTTTGGGTGACAACACCGGTAAGTTGCCGGATCGTGGCGAAGCGCCTCAAATTGGTGATCTGGCTGCCAGTGATGATGACATTGCGTCATTGGAAGAATTCAGGGATGAGAAAATACCGGAAGAAAGCACCGAGAGCGAAGTTTCAGAGCAGGAAAAAAATGAAACACATGACAAAGCCGTTGAGAGAGCTGTTGCCGAACTGGTCCAACATCTTAACACTCGGTTGGAACAATTAAAGAGCGACGCAGAATACGCTGGCGTCAACATTGAAGCCGTAAAACAGGGTGATGGTGCCGCGGTCGTTCTGTCAGACAAAAGTCAAAACGGCATGTTTGACATTGGTTCTGCCAGACCGACATCAGCCTTGGTCAAGGCGATGTCCAAGATCGGCGATATCATTGCAAGACACGATGGGGTGGTTGAAATCAGCGGACATACTGACGGTAGGAAGTATCAGTCAGCTGAATATGATAACTGGCGGCTTTCCACTGCGAGAGCTCATATGGCCTATTACATGCTTCTGCGCGGGGGCATGAAAGAAAACCAGGTTGATAAGATTGTCGGCCAGGCCGATGTGCGTCTGAAGGTTCCTGAAGATCCTTACTCTTCCTCAAACCGCCGGATCGAAGTTCTGTTAAAAGTCAAATGACAGTCCACAAATACATGACGGCCATCCTGTTTCTTCATTTGGCTATGCTGATGGTTTTTCAGGCTGATTTTTCCAACGCGGCTGAAAAAACGCAAAATGGCAAAGAGGAAAAAAGCGACAGTGCTGAGAAGGTCGAAAAAGACACCGGGCCGGTCTTTGAACGCAAGGGAATGCTGTTTGAAAATAAACCTGAAGGTGTCCATCAACCCTGGCAATTATTGCGTGCTATTCAACGGCAGCAGGACAGAATTGTAGCCGGCGAAAAAAACGCAACAAAGGCGTATCGCATATTGCTTGTCCAGAGTGCGAACTGGATGTTTGAACTCAATGACCGCGCTTGGCAATATGAAAGGAATCTGGATGCCCTTGCCACATATCTCTTGATTGGAGGACGGGTAGAACTGGGTTATAAAGCCTTGCAAAGGACACGGCTGAAAAAGCCACACACCCTGCTTTTGAAAGCGGCTATTGCCTATTCCGAACGTGACATCGTCACTGCGCATGACTTGATAACAAAAATCGACCATGCCTCCCTCCCTCCTTCCGTTTCAGGTCAGGTGGCACTTGCCAAAGCAATGATATTTTCCTCCTCGGATCTTTCAACAGCCGCATCATTTCTGGAAGAAGCAAGGCTCTTGGCACCCGGAACTCTAATCGAGGAGGCGGCTATACGACGTGAGATCAGGATCGCTGCAGAACTCAAGTCGGTGGACACTCTGAAATATCTTTACAAAACTTATTTAAGACGGTTTGCAAATTCACACTACTTCACTGACTTTCTGCGAAATGCAAGTTACGCATTTGTGAATGTCTCGCAGGGAGATGGAAGTGATATTATCCCGGATCTGGATTATTTCCTGGCTCAACTTGACACGGATCAAAAGATAAAAGTTCTGGAATATGTGGCGCGTAGATCCGCGACGACAGGCCGTTTCGAGCTTGCTGGTTGGGCCACAGCCTTTGCATTGGATAATTTGGATAAAGGTAGCAAGGTTCACACACGCCTCACTTTGTATGCTGCCGCTTCAAAGATTGTAATGCCCAAAAAGACGGAGGAAACTTTGCAGTCTGCAAATTCAATTAATGAAGACCATTTGAAAGAATACGATCAAAATCTTCTGAAAGCTGTCAAGATATTGGGCGACAAAATCATGTCTGAGAAATCGATGAAGGAATTTTCAGCCATCAATGGACCAGCAACTGGATCTGAACAGATTTCCCAAGAAAACAGTGCACTCCAAACCGATACAGAAACGGAGTCCGGAGCAGAGCTGGACGGCGAGTTAATGTCACGCCAGAAACGCTTCGAAGCCATGACTGAGGATATGAACAAGATCATGAGCGGAGCAGTCCAATGAAAATGATTGGTGACAGTGTTTTGTTGACTGCGCCGACTGCTGTAAAGCCATATGTAATGGATCAAACTGTCGAGAACCATCAGCAAGGTACAGGCGGATTTCCTGATGATTTTCCGTCACTGTTAAAGGTTGAATGGCCTCCTAGTGAGGAAACCAAACTGCCGGTTGATGCAAAGGAAGCAGATGTAGATACAGATATTAACGCTGCAGAAATCGAGTCTGCGATAGAACAGGATATGGATACGGCTCTGGGGCTTGCGGAGATGTTGCATGCTGATGATACACGCTTGCAATCCAGTCCTGAAGAAGCCATCGCAAAATACTTGCTCTTCAATAATTATTTCAGCATTTCGATTCAGCCTGTTTCGCAAGGCGATGTGCCAGACGCAGAGATTGGCCGCCTTATTTCCAATTTTAATACTGCTGTAGCGCGTGGTGGAGAGCACGTGCAACCATCTGAGCTTCAGGTTAGGACAACACCTGATCTTAAAGCTGGAATAAACGGCTCGCAGGACGGTATCCGGTCACCCAAAACAGAATCTGTAGAAGTGCAAGCTCAACTCCATCCAAAACAGGAGAACGCTTTACGAAATCTTGTAGCTGATCAAATTCCCAAGCCGGTAGCTGATGTTGCTACCTTGCCAGCATCTGCTGCACCTAAGACGGGCAAGTTAAATGAACTTGCCAGCAGCCCGGTGCAGGGAGGCGGAAGAGAAATACAGTACCAGTCAGCACAACCTGCAGGCGTCAATTTTTCAGTCAAATCGGTGGCGGTGGACCATGTATCAAGTCAGGCACGTCTTAGTCCTGTGCATACACTGCACAATCAAGAGTTGAGTAATGAGGGTCGGTCAGACGTTCTAACCCTGGTTAGCACTGCAGATTTGCCCAAAAAAATATCGAAGGTGATTTCTGAGGTTATTTCTAAAACCGGACAGAGTAATGTGGAAACGGTAAACGACAAAGGAGTTCGGCAGACGAACACTCTGCAAAAACTTGAGATACAGCTAATCCCGAGAACTCTGGGCGTAATTCAAATTTCAATTGAGAAGACCGGTAATGGAGTCAACATTACCCTGAGTGCTGAAACGAGTGAAGCTGAACGTATTTTGCTTTCAGAAAAAAGTTCGGTTGTTGAGGCATTACGCGGTGTGGGGAAGCTGGTTGAAGACTTTAAAATCGTCAGCCTGCCGACGGTAAATCCCGGTCTTGATGACCACACTGAAAAGAATCTGGATAGGCAAAATGACGCTTGGAAAGAGAATGACTTCGCTGAAGCCTCTTCTGACGACGAACGAGACCAACGACCGGAT